>JBGTIC010000123.1:0-3011 GCA_041745895.1 Gammaproteobacteria bacterium | reverse complement strand
CGCACCCTTGCCGGCCAGCGCGAGCACGAATGGCAGCGTGGCGTTGTTCAGCGCGAACGTGGAGGTGCGCGGGACGGCCCCGGGCATGTTCGCAACACAGTAGTGCACGACGTCATCGACCACGTAAGTGGGATCAGAATGCGTGGTCGGCCGGCTGGTCTCGAAACACCCACCCTGGTCGATCGCCACATCCACGACCACCGAGCCCGGACGCATGCGCGAAATCATCTCTCGACTCACCAGCTTCGGCGCTGAGGCGCCGGGGATCAGCACCGCACCGACCACCAGGTCAGCCCCTGTTACGTAGTGCTCGAGTGTGTCAACGGTCGAATAGATCGTGTTCAGCCGCCCGCCGAACTGGAAATCCAGGGTCTGCAGCCGGGCCAGCGAACGATCGAGCACGGTGACATCGGCTTCCATGCCCATGGCCATGCGGATGGCATTGGTGCCGACCACACCACCGCCGATGACCACTACGTTGGCCGGGGCGACGCCTGGCACACCTCCGAGCAACACGCCGGCACCGCCAGCCTCTTTCTCGAGGCAATGCGCCCCTGCCTGTACGGACATACGTCCGGCGACCTCGCTCATCGGTGCCAGCAGGGGCAGCGTGTTGCCCGGCCCGGTAACGGTCTCGTAGGCGATGGCAGTGACGCCGGATTCGATCAACAGCCGCGCCTGCTCCGGATCGGGTGCCAGGTGCAGGTAAGTGAACAACACCTGACCTTCGCGCAGCATGCGGCACTCCTGGGGCTGCGGCTCCTTGACCTTGATGACCAGTTCACTGCCGGCGAACACCTGCTCGGCGGAGTCGGCGATCGAGGCACCGGCGCGCCGGTAATCCTCGTCGTGCATGCCTATCCCCAAGCCCGCCCCGGTTTCGATCAACAGCTCGTGGCCGCGCACGCACAGTTCCCGCACGCTGCCGGGCGTGAGGCCGACGCGGTATTCGTGGTTCTTGATTTCCTTCGGAACGCCGATCTTCATCAGTATTGCTCCGGGCTTCTGGTAGGGCTACACGTTACGCTCAGAGGCTGCGATCAACAACATTCGCCGCTCGGAACTTTTGCGCAGCTGCAAAGGAAGTGGTGTAATTTTTGTCTATGGAATCCATCGCGCACAGCCTGCTGCGTCTGCTGCTGGTGCTCGCCGCGGCGTGGCTCGTGATGTGTGCGCTGCTGTTCGTGTTCCAGGACCGGCTGCTGTATCTGCCGAACATCGCCGGGCGCGAATTGACTGCCGACCCCGTCGACATCGGTCTGGATTTCGAGGACGTTAGCTTCGAAGCCGCAGACGGCGTGGCCTTGCATGGCTGGTTCGTCCCCGCGCAAGCCGCGATCGGCACCATCATCATCTTCCATGGCAACGCCGGCAACATCTCGCATCGGCTCGATACGCTGCGCATCTTCAACTCCCTGGCGCTCAACAGCTTCATCTTCGACTACCGCGGCTACGGGCAAAGCAATGGCAGGCCCACGGAGTCCGGCATTTATCTGGATGCGCAGGCCGCCTGGCGCTACATCGTCGAGACCCGCGGCATCGCACCCGAGCAGGTAATCCTGTTCGGCCGTTCGCTGGGCGCGGCGATCGCAGCACACCAGGCCAGCATCGAGCCGCCCGCCGCGCTGATTGTCGAGTCGGCATTCACATCGGCGCCCGAGCTTGCCGCCGAACTCTATCCGATATTTCCGGTGCGGCTGCTGGCACGGCTGGACTACGACACCCGGCGCTTCGTGCAGGACGGCGAGGCCCCGGTGCTGGTCGTACACAGTCGTGACGATGAGATCGTGCCCTTCGCACATGGCCAGGCACTGCTGGAGACCGCGCGCGAACGTGGCACGCTGCTGCAACTTCGCGGTGATCACAACACCGGCTTTCTGGTCAGCGGACAGGCCTACCTGCAGGGACTGGAGGCCTTCATTGCGCGGCATCTTCCGGGTGAGCAGCACCTGGCCAGTCCGGATCGGTGATGCAGGCGGAAAACATGTCAGCATCCACATTGCCGCCTGAGAGGGTGACCACCGCACACCGCCCGGCGAGATCGCCCACACGGTGCAGCAACGCTGCGAGTGCCGCCGCACCGCCTGGTTCGAGCACGATCTTCAAGCGGGCAAAAGCCAGACGCATGGTCGCTGCCACTTCGGCATCGCTCACGGCATAGCCCCCGGCGCACAGACGCCGGTTGATCGCAAAGGTCAGCTCGCCGGGCGCAGGTGCGAGCAGCGCGTCGCAGATCGAGCGGCTGGCCGCATCGTTTCTTGCAGGCGCCCCAGCGACGAACGAGCGCCTGTGATCATCCAGCCCGGCCGGCTCCGCGGTGTAGACGTCCACGCCCGGGAATCTCGACTTCAGTGCCAGCGTACAGCCTGCGGTAAGGCCTCCGCCGCCGGCGCAGATGATCGCAAGGTCGGGCGTGACATCCAGTGCTGCAAGGTCCGCGGCAATCTCCAGCCCCACCGTGCCCTGTCCGGCGATGATGGCCGGGTCATCAAAGGCGGGCACCAGCGTGGCACCCCGTTCCTCGGCCAGCCGTGCTGCGATCTCCTCGCGGCGCTCGCGCAGCCGGTCATAGAGCACGACCTCTGCTCCCAGCGCACGGGTATTTGCAATCTTGATGGCGGGGGCGTCGGCGGGCATGACGATGGTCGCGGCCATGCCCAGCAGCCTCGCGGCTTCGGCCACGCCCTGCGCGTGGTTGCCCGACGAAAACGCGACCACACCCAGCACGCGCGCCGGAGCATCCAGCTGCACCAGTCGATTCCACGCACCGCGGAACTTGAATGAACCGGTGCGTTGGAAGATCTCGGCTTTCAGAAACACCCGGCCGTTGAGCTGGGCATCCAGCCACGGGGCCTGCAACAATGGCGTGCGCACCGCCACACCGGACAGCCGCCTCGCCGCAGCGACGACATCATTGGCATCGGGCAATCGCACATCGGCGCGGGCAGTCATGGGCGCTCGCTAGGGCTGCAGATCCGCCGCATTATGCCCCCGACAGCGCCGCGCGCCAC
>JBGTIC010000122.1:0-3797 GCA_041745895.1 Gammaproteobacteria bacterium | reverse complement strand
GTATCTGCGCACGCTCGCCGACGCGGTCCACGATGTCGGCGGACTACTGGTGCTCGACTGCGTGGCCTCCGGCACCCTGTGGGTGGACATGCGTGAGACCGGCGTGGACGTGCTCATCAGTGCGCCTCAGAAAGGCTGGAGTGCATCGCCTTGCAGCGGGCTGGTCATGCTGGGGGCACGCGCACTCGAGCGTATCGTCGACACCCAGAGCACGAGCTTTGCCTGTGACCTTCGCAAGTGGCTGTCGATCATGCAGGCCTATGAGGCCGGCGGCCACGCCTATCACGCCACACTGCCGACCGACGCGCTGCGGGTGTTCCGCGACACCATGCGTGAGACCGAGGCTTTCGGCTTCGCCACGGCGTGTGCGCGACAAGTGGAACTCGGCAGGCGAGTCAGAGCCCTGCTGGCCGAACAGGGATTCACGAGCGTGGCCGCCCCAGGTTTCGAGGCACCCGGCGTGGTGGTGTGCTACACCGACGATGAGGCGATCCATACCGGGCGTGCGTTTGCAGCCCGCGGACTGCAGATCGCGGCGGGTGTGCCGCTGATGTGTGATGAGCCGGCTGACTACCGGAGCTTTCGCATCGGCCTGTTCGGACTCGACAAGCTGCGCGACCCGCAACGTACCACCGATCGCCTGGCACAGGCACTTGCTGAGCTCAGCGGGGCCTGAAGGCAGCTGCAGAATCGGATCGGTGCAGGCACAACGCTCTTCGTTCGGGCACAGCTCACGATTGACGCCTGCATGGACAAAAAAAAGCGGGCCAGACACCCGATGGATGCCTGGCCCGCTATCGCGCTACCGGAGCGGCGCGACTCCCCCTCACTCAAACCTCAGAAGCGCCAACTGGCCTGGATGCCGTAGCTTGCACCCCTGCGCAACGTCGTGAAGAACGCTCGCGGACCGAGGATGTTGCGATCGACAGGTTGGCCGTCGACTGCGGTCGGTGCGCGATTCCCGCCGACGAAATTGTTATAGCGCAGGTCGAACCAGCGGGTGTTGTTGATCACTGAATCTTCATCGAAGATATTGCGCCCGAACAGCGCAATGCGCAGCGTCTCGCTCTCGATGCCCAGCTGGATGCCGGCAATCGTCGCCGCACCGGCTTTTGCACGATTGTGCACCTGGGTGAACTTGCTCGACTCGTAGGTCACATCTCCGCCGAGGAACCACTCGAAACCACCTGCCAGCTGGCGCGTGAAACGCGCATTGACGCTGGCCTGATGCTCGGAGGTCAACGGCAGACGATTCCCCTTGATGGAGCACAGTTCGCGATCTGCCGGCGTGAGCTGATCGGCCGGCGGAATCAGGAAGCCTCCTGAATTGAGCACGTACTCGAAGTCATCGCAGCCTTCGCTGAATTGTGGGCGTATCCAGGCATAGGTGGCGCCTACGACCAGACTGTCGGTCACGGCCAGAGCCGTCTCGAGTTCCAGGCCCCAGATATCGGCTGAACCCTGGTTGGTGGCAATCGACGTCGTGCTGCCCACTACCGCGCCGACCGCAGTGGTCAGCTGCACGTCCTTGGCCTCGATGTAATAGGCCGACACGTTGGCGGTCATGCGGCCGTCCATCCAGCGCGTTTTTGCACCGATCTCGAGGTTGTTGGAAGTCTCTTCCTCGTAGGTCGCGAAACCGAACGGCGCGCCCTGAACGCCGTTGATGCCGCCCGGCTTGTTACCGCGGGCGATTATGCCGTACAGATTCACATCATCGCTGAGTTCATAGGCCAAGGTCGCACGAGGGGTGAATGAGTAGAACGTCCGCGTGCCCTGGAACTGAGCGTCCACACGCCCCTTCTGTTCCTCTGCGTACCTGGCTTCCAACGTGCCGGTCATCCGATCGGAAAAATCGTACTCGATGAGGCCGAACACCGCCTGGTTCGTGACGTCGGTGACGATTACGGGTTCGAGTCCAACGCCGGTGGGATTGGCCGCGGTGATGCGAATCTCATCGTTCTCCTGTTCGTAGAAGAACACGCCTGCCAGCCAGCGCAAGCGCTCCTCCTGTGGCGAGGAAAGCCGCATCTCGACGGAATAGTCGTCGATCAGGTTCTTCTGCTGCGTGGTGATGAAGGTGATGGGCGGGCCGAGGAAATCGCTGTCCGCGCCGTAGCTGTCGCGCTCGGTACGATACGCGCCCTGCAGTGCAATGTTGTAGCCGGTATCGCCAAGGTCTGCATCCAGCGCCAGCGAATTGAGCCACTGGTAGCGCTCGAAGCCCTCCAGCGGCAGCTGGGCGGGGTCGCTCTCGATGAGATCCGGCCGCGGCTGCACGGTGCCGCAGAAGTACTGGTTGGGGTTGGTGCCAAACACGGTCGGGATGAACGGCAAACCCGTCGGGAAGAAGGCATAGTTCTGGTTGGAGCGGAAACCCGGCTCGCAGTTGTTGTTGTCCGAGTCCCACAGGAACAGCGGCATGGAACCGTCGCGATCCTTGGCAAAGGAGCTGCGGAAACGCGCCGTGAACGCATCGGTCGGCTGCCAGGTCACCACCGTGGACAACGACTTGGTGCGCTCCTGACCGAGCTTCTCGCCATTCAGCGAGTTGCGGTACTCACCGCCGTATTCGAAGTAACGCCCGTGGACACTGATGAACAGCTGGTCCTCGATGAGCGGCGCGCTCAGGCTCAGCGTGGCCTGGTACTCGTCGTGGCGCGCCGAGGTGGCGCTGACGCGCCCTTCAAACTCGTTGCTCGGATCACGGCTGACAAAATTGATCGCACCCGCGTAGGTGTTGCGACCATACAGCGCGCTCTGCGGGCCCTTGATCACCTCGACGCGGGCGATGTCGTTCATGTCGAGCGCGGAAATGCTGCCCGGCCAGTACACGCCATCGACAAAGTAGGCGGTGCCGGATTCCACACCGAACTGCACCTGCGCCAGCACGTTGGACTGGCCACGTACCACCGGCCGATCGCCGCGGCGACCCACGTAGGCGCTATTGCTCAGGCCCGGCGTGAAACGCGCGATGTCGTCGACACCGATGATGTTGAGATCCTGGATCGCCGATTCGGTGAACGCGGAGACGCTCACCGGCGCATCCTGCAGGGTCTCTTCGGTCTTGCGCGCGGTGACGACGATTTCATCGAGCTGCTGCGCGCCGGCCGGCAACGGCATCGCGGCGCCGGCAGCGGCCAGTGCAACCGCGACACCGGCGGCGAGAATTGGGTTTCTGATCATAAGCCGAGCCTCCTCCAAAAAAATGTTTGTCTCCGCAACGCCACAATGATTCCCCACCGTCGAAGGCGCTCAGGACCGCGAGTAAAGCATGAGCGACGGGTGAAATCCAGTGTTGTCCGTACATAACGTGTATGCGGAACGCAACGATTACCGAGGCGACTCCCTGTGGCGCTTCCGCGGCCGCGTATACCAGAACCAGCTCAGGCGACGTGATCGCAGGGCCAACGGAAACAACAGCACCGTGCCGACGGCCGCCAGATGCTGCCAGTGCGAAAACCACTGAGCCTTGCGCGCGGAGGTCACGACCGGGGGGCTGGCCAGGACTTCGAACGGCTGAGCATGCCGAGCACCCCACCGCGCGAGCCTGCGGGACAGAAAAACTTCCTCCCCGGCGTACAGCTGGTCATTGAAACCGCCCACGGCCTCGAAGGCCTCGCGCGTGCAGAACAGGAAACAGCCGGCGGCAAGACGCAGGCGCCGCGAAATACCGTTCCAAGCGCGCGTGCCCTGACGGTAGGCCAGCGAGGTTGGCGGCTGATCGAAACTGACCAGCGCACCGCCGCCACACAGGCGCCCCTCCCTCATCGCGCGCCAGGCGGCGTCGATCAGCG
>JBGTIC010000121.1:0-2062 GCA_041745895.1 Gammaproteobacteria bacterium | reverse complement strand
CCAGGGCAGCGCGACCACGCGCGCGATGTCTGCCGCAGCACTGGCCACGGCGCTGTCGCGGGCGCAGACGAGCACGTTGTCGAAGCCGCACTCGGCCAGGCCCTCCATCAGGTAGAGCACCTGGCGAGCGCCGCCGTGAAGGTGGCGACCGGTCTCCACATGCAGGATCTTGATGGGCTGGGCGTGCATGCGCGCATCATGCAACGCGGTGTTGTCCAGTGCCACTGACATGCCTGGGCTAGACTGAGTCGCCGCCAACGAGCAGCGGGCAGCAACAAGTGAAGCAGGAATGTCAATACAATGTATTGACATTGTGACAACGCTGCGCCGATTATCACGGCCATGAAGCACGGTAAGGATGTACAGCTCCAGATCCGCCTCTCCACCGCGGAGAAGAAGGCAATTCAACAATCCGCGGCGCGCTCCGGGATGGAGATGTCCAGCTGGGTGCGGGCGAGGTTGCTGCCGCAATCGCGCGAGATTTTCCGGCAGCTGGTGGAAGTCGCATCACAGCGACCGGACGAGCGGCGCTACGCGTTGGCCGAGCTCAACGACTTCCTGACGCAGCTGGGTCCGGTCGGCTTGCTCGAAGCTGTCGCCGAGCCTCCTGCGTCCCTGGAGCCCTACCTCGCGAATTACCTCGCGGGAATGATCGAGACCGCTGCGCACCGGGCAGGTGTACGCCCGCCTCCGTGGACAGCCGACATTGCGCCGCTGGCAGCACCCGTGTTCGGCACGAACCTGCCTGGCCTGCGGTTACATCTTTTGCTGAACGCGCCCCCCGCCTTCAGACGTCGAAACATCTTCATCGACTCGACCGTCGGCGATCGGGTATGAGCGCGCTCAAACTCTCCAAGCCCGACATCGATCGGTTGTTTCGTGAACTGGACGCACAGCTGGAGCGGCAGAAGGTCAAGGCCGAGCTGTATCTCGTCGGTGGGGCCGTCATGTGCCTGGTGCATGACGCCCGCGCGGCGACACGCGACTTGGATGCGGTGTTCAAGCCGACCAAGGCGGTCAGGACGGCAGCGGCCCGAGTCGCCGTCGACAACGACCTGCCTCCTACCTGGCTCAACGATGCCGTCAAGGGCTTCTTCAGTGAGCATGGAAGCTTCAGTGTCTATGTGCAGCTCGGCCACGTGACCGTCCATGCCGCGGAGCCTGCGTATCTGCTGGCGATGAAATGCCTCTCGGCCCGAATTGGCGAGGAGTTTCACGATGTGGAGGACATACGGTATCTGCTGCGGTACCTGAACCTGAGTGACCCTGCTGAGGCCAAAGCGCTGATAGCAACTTACTATCCACTCGAGCGCTTCCCGCAGAAAGCGCTGTACCTGCTTGATGACCTGTTGAATGCGAAGCAGTCATGACTGATTCATCAGCGACTTCTTCGCACACCCCGATGATGACCCAGTACCTGCGCATCAAGGCAGAGCACCCCGATGTGCTGCTGTTCTATCGCATGGGCGACTTCTACGAACTGTTCTATGACGATGCTCGCCGCGCAGCCCGGCTGATCGACATCACGCTGACCACCCGCGGCAAATCCGCCGGACAGCCCATCCCGATGGCAGGCGTGCCGGTGCACTCGGTCGACACCTATCTGGGTCGCCTGCTGAAACTCGGCGAATCCGTCGCGGTGTGCGAGCAGATCGGCGATCCGGCGACCTCCAAAGGGCCGGTCGAGCGCCAGGTCGTGCGCATCGTCACGCCCGGTACGCTCACCGAGGCCTCGCTGCTCGATGAGCGCCGCGACAACTACCTCGCCGCACTGAGCCTGGAGGGCACGCGCCTGGGGCTGGCCTGGCTGGAGCTGGGCAGTGGCGACTTCCGTGTCATGCAGCCCGATGGTTTCGAAGCCCTGCAGGCCGAACTCGAACGCCTGCAACCCGCAGAGCTGCTGATTCCCGAAGAGGCCACATTGCCGGACTGGCTGCGCGCGCGGCGCGGGCTTCGCACCCGTCCGCCGTGGCACTACGAACTCGACACCTCGCAGCGGCTGCTGTGCCGGCAGTTCGGTACCCGCGATCTGGCGGGCTTCGGCTGCGACGATCTGCCGCAG
>JBGTIC010000120.1:0-29389 GCA_041745895.1 Gammaproteobacteria bacterium | reverse complement strand
CCGCGCGCTGGGCGCGCTTGCGTTCCGGCTGATGCGCGAGCGCCGCGAAGTGGCCGCCCGCAATCTTGCGCTGTGCTTCCCCGAACGCGACGCTGCGGCCATCGCAGCGCTGACCCGCGCGCACTTTCGCTCGCTGGGGATAGCCCTGTGCGAGATGACGCTGTCATGGTGGGCAAGTGACCGGCGCATCGCCAGCATCATGACCATTGAAGGCATCGAGCATGCCCATGAGGCTCTCCGGCACGGCAAGGGTGTCATTCTGGTCAGCGCCCACTTCACCACGCTTGAGATCTCCGGCCGGATGCTCGTCCAGCATGTCGAGACCGACTGCATGTACCGGCCCAATCGCAATCCGTTCATCGACGAGGTGTTGAGGCGCGGGCGCGAACGCTCGGCACGCAGGACGATTCCGAAGGATGACGCCCGCAGCATGCTGCGCAGTCTCAGGGAAAACAAGGTTGTGTGGTACGCCCCCGATCAGAGCTACTGGCACAAGCACGCGGCACTGGTGAAATTCTTCGGCATGCCCGCATGGACGAATACCGGCACCAGCCGCATGGCGAAACTCTCGCGCGCGCCGGTGCTCCCGTATCTGTCCATCCGTTTGCCAGGCGCACAGGGTTACCGCACCGTCGTGGGCGAAGCACTCAGCGATTTTCCCACTGATGACCCGGTGGCCGACAGCGAGCGTCTGAATCGGCTGTTCGAATCGCAGATCCGCCTGGCACCGGAGCAGTATCTGTGGATCCACCGGCGCTTCAAGCGGCTGCCCGACGACCAGGCGGACGTGTACGCCGGGTTGTAACCGCATCAGGCCAGAGCTGTGGAATAATTTTATTCTTGAAGTATATTCCGGTATCCTTTGAGCCCTGTTTCGCTCTATCGAATCGACGCTCGGAGCAAACGCCCCAGGCTCCCACCGCAACCCAGGATGAAGTCAATGGCAAGTACCGACAGCGCCCCGCGCACCCCCGCGGACACCAAGCCCGGGGCCATCACGTTGGATCCGCTGGATCTTTTCGATGTCCGCGCGGAACTCGACGACGAGGAGCGGATGATCCAGGACAGCGTAGCGCGCTTCGTCGACGAACAGGTGTTGCCGTGCATTCGCGAGGCCTTTGAAGCGCACCGCTTCCCCCAAGAGCTCGTCGAG
Organism: Gammaproteobacteria bacterium; assembly: GCA_041745895.1. Classification (GTDB taxonomy): domain Bacteria; phylum Pseudomonadota; class Gammaproteobacteria; order Steroidobacterales; family PWYM01; genus PWYM01. The sequence continues at coordinate 28,236 of JBGTIC010000120.1, read as the reverse complement.
GGCATGGCCGAATTGGGGCTGCTGGGCTGTTATCTCGACGGTTACGGTTGCGCCGGCCTGAGCCCGACCGCCTATGGCCTGATCTGTCAGGAAATCGAGCGCGGCGATTCGGGGCTACGCAGCTTCATGTCGGTGCAGACGAGTCTGGTAATGTGGCCGATTCACACGTACGGCTCCGAGGTGCAAAAGCAACGCTGGCTGCCGGCAATGGCCCGCGGCGAGGCCATCGGATGCTTCGGACTTACCGAGTCTCATGGCGGGTCGGATCCATCGAACATGCGCACACGGGCGCGCCGCAATGGTGGCGACTGGGTGCTGAACGGATCCAAGATGTGGATCTCCAATGGCTCGATCGCCGACTGTGCCCTCGTCTGGGCAAGCACAGACGAGGGCGTGCGCGGCTTTCTCGTCGAGCGCGGGACGAAGGGATTTGAGGCTCCGGAGATCGAGCGCAAATTCAGTTTGCGAGCATCCGTGACCTCCGCACTGTTCTTCGACGACGTAAGGGTACCCGACGAGAACGTCCTCCCCGGGGTCAAGAGCATGCGCGGCCCCTTGTCCTGTCTGACGCAGGCCCGCTACGGCATCAGCTGGGGCGCGATCGGTGCCGCGCAGGCGTGCCTGCGAGAGGCGCTGGACTACACAGCGGGCCGCGAAATGTTCGGACGTCCGCTGTCACACACACAATCGGTGCAGATGCGTGTGGCCGACATGGCCCGGCGCATTACCATGGCGCAGGTACTTGCCCTGCGGCTCGCGCGGCTGAAGGAGGCCGGTCGACTCCATCCCACGCAGGTCTCGATCGCCAAGTGGAATAACGTGCGCATGGCGCTGGACATCGCGCGGGACTGCCGCGACCTTCTCGGTGGCGCCGGCATCAGCGCTGAGTACCACGCCATCCGCCATATGCTGAACCTCGAGAGCGTAATCACCTACGAGGGAACCGAAGCGGTGCATCAACTCATCGTCGGCAAGGAGTTGACTGGCGTCAGCGCCTTCTGAGAGGCCTGTGACTTGCGAGCGCGACGCCCAAGGACGTGTCGCCTCGAGCCCACCCTGCCTCATTTCTCCAGAAAGCCGGCCGGCACTTCGCCAGAAAAGCCGGCCGGCCCGCGCTGCTAGCGAATCTCGGCCGCAGCCTCGGAAAACCCGTCAGCTCGATGGACGACCTTGCCACCGACCATCGTGAGCAATGCGCTGATCTCACGAATATCGGCCCTTGCCACGCGCAGCAACGGCCGGGAGAGTACGACCAGATCGGCAAACTTTCCTTCCTCGATCGATCCCCGCGTGTCGTCTACACCCTGGATGTAGGCGTTGTTGATCGTGTATAGCTGTAATGCCTCGCGTGCGGTAATGGCCTGATCCGGGCCGAGTTCGTAACCATTGAGCGTGCCCCGTGTGGTCATCCACCACATCGACAGGAACGGGTCGATCGGCACAACCGGCTCGTCGGTTCCGCCGCCCACCAGTATCCCGCGATCAATGAGGTCACGCAGCGGAATCGCATAGGCGGCGCGCTGGTCGCCCCAATAACGACGCAGATTGTGTCCAAGGAGCACTGGATGGTTCTGCGCCGTCGCCACGATGCTCAGTTCGGCCATCCGCCGCATGGCCATCTCGGTTGGCAGGAAAATGTGCATCACCGCCCAGCGAAGCTTGCCGATGTCGTAAGGCGACTCAAGCTGAACCTGCTCGTACGCACGCACGATCAGGTCAATGGCGGCGTCGCCGACCCCGTGAGTCTGCACCTGCCAGCCCGCTGCCGCGATACGCTTAAGGTCTTCGACCCACGCGTCGTACCCCTCAGGCATGATCAGCGTGCCGCGGTAGTTCGAATCAGTCTGCTCGCCCTCGACCAAGCTGTAGGGCGAATACAACCAACCACCTTCGACACCGCCGTCACGCAGATACTTGATGCCATCGAAGCGCAACATGTCGTCACTGAGGTCGCGGCTGTACAGCTGCAACGCCTGGTCGAGTTCCGCACGTGTCCGGTACCGGGTGAGCAGATGCGTACGCATCGTCAACCCGCCTTCTTCGCGCAGCTCCAGATAGCGATCGATCTCCTGCTGGCCAAGTCCCGGTTCAGTGACCGAGACGATTCCATGGCTGTTGTACAAGGTCATGATCTCCCGCAGCAATCGCCGCTGCTCTGCCGGGGATGGCAGTGGCGGCAGGTGCTGGCGGACCAGGTAGGTAGCAGTTTCAAAAAACACGCCGGTGGGCCGACCCTGCGCATCGCGCACAATGACGCCAGCCTCGGGTGTCGGCGTGGAGTCGTCGACCCCGGCAATGTCCAGGGCGCGGCTGTTGGTCGTGATAACGTGACCGCCCCGGGGAATCATGACGGGGTGGTCCGGCGAAACTTCATCGAGTTCCCAGCGGGTCGGCAGGCGGCCCTCGGCAAGCCGACTCTCGTGCCATTTGCTGGAGCCGACGATCCACTCCCCTGGCGGGGTACTTTGCACACGCCTGCGAATGGCATCGAGAATGTCTGCGATACTTCGTGCCTCCATCAGGTCCACATTGCGCAGGTTCATCGCCCCACTGAACTGATGGACGTGCGTATCGATCAGCCCGGGAATGACGGTACGCCCTTCGAGATCGATCACGTCGGTTTCTGCACCTCGCAGGGCCATGGCCTGCGCATTGGATCCTACATATATGAACTTGCCGTCGCGGATCGCGACAGCCTCAGCGATGTAGAACCCTCGATCGACGGTCAGGATCTCCCCGGAATGCAGAATAGTCTCGGCACTCGCGGCGACCGCTGCCCGCGAAAACGCAAGCGCTAACACTGCAACTACCAGCCAGCCCACTGACAAGCCGATGTGAGGAATCTTGCCTTGAGCCCAAGGCGACATACTCTGGATATTACCTTTCATCACTCCCCCGTTTGACCGGCGCCGCCGGTCAGATTGCCATTCCATTGATCGTGAAGTCACAAAGTGTCAGCCCTGAAGGTGCTTGCCCTGAGACGGAAGCGCTGGATCTTGCCGCTCGGTGTTTTCGGCAGTGAATCAACAAACTGCACCGCTCGCGGGTATTTGTATGGCGCAATGCTGTGCTTGACGAAGTCCTGGAGTTCTCTGGCCAGAGTCGGGTCGTTCCTGCGCTGGGAGCAGGCGACAACGAACGCCTTGACGATGTTCCCACGCTCATCGTCGGGAACGCCGACGACGGCACACTCAATTACGGCCTCATGGCGCAACAGCGCAGCCTCGACTTCCGGGCCCGAAATGTTGTAGCCGGAGGATACAATCATGTCGTCGGCTCGCGCCTCGAACCAGAAGTATCCGTCCTCGTCCAGATGGTAGCGGTCGCCGGTAACGTTCCAGCCTGCAACCGCATAGATGCGCTGCCGCTCATCGTCGAGATAGCGACATCCTGTCGGGCCCTTGACCGCGAGCCGACCACTGCTACCAGGTGGCAACGGTCTGTTGTCGTCGTCCAGCACGCAGGCTATGTAGCCCGGGAGGGGCTTTCCCGTTGCCCCCGGGCGAATCTGCTCCCCGGCGGCGGAGATGAAGATGTGAATCATCTCGGTGGCGCCGATACCATCGATCAGCGCGATCCCTGTTTTGTCCCTCCACAGATCAAACGTCGCGACCGGCAGCGGCTCCCCGGCAGATACGCAACGTACAAGGCTGGCAAGATCGTAATCGTCTACGAGACCCGCAAGTGTCCGATACATCGTCGGCGCCGTGAAAATGCAGGTCGCACCATGGTCCTGTACTGCGTCCAGGAGGCGGGCCGGCTTCGGCGCTCCGACCATGATGGTGGATGCACGGAACCTGAGGGGAAAGACGAGCAAGGCTCCCAGGCCAAAGGTGAAGCCAAGCGGTGGACTACCGGTGTATCGGTCCGCGGGAGAGGTGTGCAACAGGTGACGGCCGACAACATCGGCCATTGCGAGAACGTCCCGGTGAAAATGCATCGTCGCCTTCGGTGCACCCGTGGTGCCCGAGGTGAATGCCAACAAGCAGACATCGTCCCGATGCGTGTCGGCGGCGGAGAAGTGCCCTGACTCCAGCTGGGCTTTGGCCTCCAGGTCCCCATCTCCCCAGGTTGCCACCTCACCTATGCTCGTGGTCTCCGCCCTTGCCTTTTCCAGATCATCCAGCAAGGCATGCTCGCACAGCGCGAACTGGATGGAACCCTTCTCTATGATCGCAGTAAGTTCCGTCGCTCTGAGCATCGGCATCGTCGTCACCGCGATGCCACCTGCTTTTATGGTTGCAAGCCAGCAGGCCGCGAGCATGCGACTGTTCGTGCCTCTAAGCAGGACCCGATTTCCCGGAACCAACCCGAAGCGCGCCGTCAGCACCCCGGCAATGCGATTCGTCCAGTCACTTAGCTGACGATATGTCCAGGTTCCGGTGTCATCGATGATTGCAGTTCGATCGCCATGACCCTCCGCGATTGCCTCATCGATGAGTGTCACCGCGCAGTTGAGCCGCTGCGGATAACCGAGTTCGGGAAGGGTGAACAGGAATTCGGGTTGCTGGTCTGCCGGTGGCAGGCGCTCGAGCGCGAACCGATCTAAATGTCCACTTTCGGTAGCGTTCTGCATGGCGTTCTTCTGCTCCCTTGCGCCTCGCGCGTGTAGCCTGGCAACTCTGAAGCCACAGCCGGATTCAGACTGAAGGCTCAAGGTAGTTGAGCATTGCAGCTCTTAGAGGGTCCGGAAGCCGTTTCGAGGACAAAGGCCGAAGCTGCACCAACACCAGTTTGAAATCTGCAGTCAGCCGCGTCTCGTCGTCGCAGTCGCATGCGATACTCAGCCCGACCCGGGAACGGCCCACTTCGCTGACGGCCAGCCCGAAGCGAAGCCTCTCGCCCAGGCGGCTTGCGCTCGTGAAGCTGACGGCGCTATGGATCAATGGCACGCCACATCCATCACCGACCATCTGCTCAAAAGGGTAATTAAGGGCTTCAGCAAACCAGGCCTCGATGGTCGCATTGAGCATCTCGAAGTAGCGCGGATAAAACACGATCCCCGCGGCATCGACATGCGCGAAGCGCACGATCTCGTTGTGGACGAACCTCACCGCTTTACCGCGGTAGCGAACACCCAGGCCTCCGGCGAGGATCCTTCCCCGCCGGACGCCCGGCACCTCCGCTCAAGAGGCATACACTACACTCGACACTGGATTCCAGCACGTCCGCCCTTAAAATCGTATGCGCGCTCCGACGCGGTACATCCGTCCGATAACGTCGTAATTGAACGCCTGCGTACTACTTTCGTTGATCCCGCCGGCAGCAGCTGAGGGCGCCCAAGGCGGCGCGCGGTTCAGCAGGTTGTTCACCACGAAGTACAGCTGCGCATTCACATCCCCGAACTCGATATCCCGCTGGGCATTCAGAGAAAAGGTCGTAAAGGAAGCCACGCTGTTGTTATTGATGGTGTTTGGTGCACCGGCGCCCTCTGTGAGATTTGGATTGAAGATCCCACTATGAACGTAGCGCGCCTGCAGCCCGAGGGAGGCTCGTTCTCCATGCCAGGTAACATCTGCGAGACCCACGTACTCCGGCATTCCGGAGATCCGCTGGTGGAAGCTCATTTTGCCGACTAGATCCTGCGTTCCCGTCGCATCCGTGCGCGAGTACTCGCTCAGATAGGTCAATAGCAGCCGCGAGCGGAAATCGCCGGGTATGCCATCAAAGCCGAAGCGGTACACCACCTCGAGGTCGCTGCCCGACACCCGCAGACCGTCAAGGTTCGCCTGCTGATTGACCACGACCGCCACCGTGCCATCCGGATTGAACACGATGTTGTCGCACAGAGCGACATTGGTGCCAGAGAAGCAGCTCTGCGTAATGCGGGGCGCACCCAGCGTGCCGATGACATCCTCCACCTTGATGTCAAACCAATCCAGCGAAAGGCTCAGACCCTCGATCCGGTCAGGCGTCCAGATCAGGCCAGCTGTCCAGGTGTCGGCCTCCTCCGGCTGAAGTGCGAGGTTGCCCTGGTTGATCTCGCGGATCTGCACCGACTCACCGCGGACGGGATCGAAGATCGGTGTGTTGGAACTGCCGCCCGCCTGGAAGAATTCGGACAGACTAGGCGCACGGATGTCGCGCGAGAGTGTCGCGCGGAATCTCAGCGAGTCGACCGGACGCCAGTTCAGCCCCACCTTCCATGTCGTGACTCCGCCGCTGATGCTGTAGTCGGTGCGACGTACCGCCGAATTCAGATCGAGTTCCTGCGCTCCGGGACGATCTGCAAGCAACGGCACGATGGTTTCAGCGTACGCTTCCCAGACATTGTAGCGGCCCGCGAGGGGCAGCTGATTTCCCAGCAACCAGCCACCCACGACGCCGTTGGGCTGAACCTCCTGTGACACCGGATCCGAGTCGCCGGAAACCGACTCGCGGCGATACTCGACGCCAGTCGCAACCGCGACCGGGCCTGCCCAGGTCGAGAACAGCTCACCCTGAACGTTTGCTGCGGCAACGATCTGATCGGACTCGAGAGTAAAGAACGCAGACCCGAAAGCGTATGGGTTCAGCTGCAGCGATCCATCGCCGAACAGGTTGATCGGAATGCAGCCATTGCTCGGATCCGCCAAGGTCGAGCGACACACGATTGCGCCACTTCCCGGATCGACGACCGCATCAATCGCGCGACGGTAATTCTGATTGTGAATGTTGTTCGGGCCGAACTCGAGGTCATAGTCGCTGCGTCCATACTGAACATAGGCGTCAGCGCGCCACCGGTCGCTGATCTCCCACTCGACACCCGTCATCACCCGGTAGACGTCCGTTGAACTGTCGAGCGCAATCTTGCCCAGGTCCATGTTCACCCGGCCCATCAGGAACGAATCCAGCCCCAGGTCGACCATCTGCGCGCGCAGGCCATCGTCAAGAAAGGCGTTGTCCTGCTGGATGAGAATCGTACCGCCGCGCGAGCGCCCTTCCTGCGAGCCTCCCCCGGACTCCGCGCGGGACGCCGAGGCCTCGAACACGAGGCGCACCGAATCAGTGGCATCGAAGTTGGCTACCGCCATCGTCGACAGTGCGCGGATTGGCGTACCCAGATTGGCATTGAGGATGGGGTTCTCGCCAAAGGAGTCGCCACCGATCATCACGCCGCCGAACGTCTGGCCATATGTGAACTGAAAGGGCGTTCCGTCTGGCGCAAAGGCCGTGCCACGCAGCGGACCGGCCGTGATGATGCCTCCCGGAATCTCGACAGCGTTGCGCAGTTGATCGGTAATTATGAAGTTCGGCAGCCCGTTGGTCGCGAACTGCCCGTTGGTAAGCAGGCCAACCTCCTTACGGCCCCACGAGCGCTCGTACTGCGAGCCGATGCCCTTGTTGTCGACGAAATCAAGACCGGCGACGATACTGAGCCGGTCATCGGCGAACAGGCTCCCGCCTGCAAGCGAAATGCGGGTTTCCTTGTTGTCACCCTCCTGCGACATACCCCACTGGAAGGTGGATTCAATCCCCTCGATCTGTTCCTTGATGCGAAGATTGACCACGCCGGCCACGGCATCCGAACCCCACGCAGCCGAAGCGCCTCCTGTGACCACCTCCGCCTGTTCAATGAGCAACGTAGGAACCGTACGCAGATCTACGGTACCCGTTGCCGTGGTAGGCACGTACCGGCGGTTGTTGACCAGGACCAGCGTTCGGGTTGCGCCCAAGCCACGCAGATCGGACGTAACGATGCCGCCATGGAGCGACAGCACACCGCTGGTACTCGGCGAGTTCGACACACGGAAGCTCGGCAGTATATTAAGTGCCTCGCCGATCGTAGCCGGCCCGCGAGACGAGATCTCCTCAGCGTTCAGCGTCGAGACTGGAGTGGGCGCCTCGAAACCCTCTCGCGTGATTCGAGACCCGGTGACCACTATTTCATCCAGCGCAGCGCTGCCGCCGGTCTGCTGCGCGGCCACCGGCGCCATCAGGGCCGCCTGAACCGCTGTTGCGACAAGCAGGGATCCCCCGGTGCGTCGCACGGATCCAATGACCCGCGTGTGGCGACTAAAAGTATTATTCATGCTCTATCTCCCCCCTTCCCCTCGATTCACATTACCCGTGTGGGAAATTACCTTAAGGCGGCGCTCCGCCTGGATAGCCAAGTATGCCCCCCGACATATTTCGACCTTAAATGAATACCCTTTAAGTTTCAAGTATTGATGTACACGGACGCTTTGCGCGACTGCCGGACCGCGAGTGACCAGGGCATGGCTGTTGACAGATCCGAAGGCCGAGGAATCGCCTGTGGCGGGCTTGCACGCTGTCCTCTATCCCAGACCATGGAGGGCCCGCAGTAGCTTTCAGTCGTCCATACCGACCGAGAAAATGCCTTCCATGAGCCGCGAGGAAAACATCCGAAACGCGATCATGGTCTCAGTGCCGACAATTCCGGGTAGCTTGCGGATCCGGTCGCTGACCAGGTCGGCAAGTTCGTCGGTCTCCTTGACACGAGCGATCGCGACCAGATCGTGGCGGCCTGCCACCGAATACACTTCCGCGACGCCCTCAAGATCCGCAATGGCCTCACCCAGCTCGCTGATGCGCGCACTCTCTGCGTCGATAAAAATGACCGCGGAAATCATTGTTGCACTCCGCGAGGCATTATGGGGACTGGGCGCAGCCCAGCGCCGATCCTTCGGCCTCATAGACGAAGCGCCCACCGACCATCGTTCCCAGCACTTCGGTGTCCCTGATATGCTCGGCGGGGACAGTCAGAATATCCTGCGAGAGCACGACGAGGTCGGCAAACTTGCCCGGCTCGAGCGAGCCCTTGAGATCCTCTTCGAAGGTCGCATAGGCGTTGTTGATTGTCGCAACACGTAGCGCCTCACGCCGCGTTATCGCCTGCTCTGGCCCCTGGATACCCGCGCCTCCGGTATCGCGTGTGACCCAGTGGTAGAAGGTTGTGATCGGGTCTTCCGGAATGTATGGGAGCTTGTTGTCGGTACCGCCGGCGACCACGATGCCGGCGTCAATCCAGCTACGCACAGGCGCCACTTCCCGGGTGCGCTCCGGGCCCCAGAACTGCAGCAGGCTGGGCGCCGCCAGGAACAAGTGTGATTGGGCGGAGATCACGATTCCAAGATCCGCGATACGTTCAATCTGCTCCGGTTGGGTAATGAAGGCGTGCTCGATGACCCAGCGCCGGTCGCGGATACTCCGGTCCCGATGTGCCGCCTCGTAGCCTTCGAGCACCAGATCGATGGCCGCATCGCCGACGGCATGCGTAGACGGGCGCAGGTCAAGTTCGTTCAACATGCGCACAATGTCCACGAAAACCTCGGCCGGCACCGTATTCAAGCCATAATAGCCACCGCCCTGACCAAGCTCTCCGCGGTAGGGATCGCGCATCCATCCCCCCTCGTAGCCGCCGTCGACGCCGATCTTGATCCCGTCCAGACGCACGTAGTCGCTGCCGAAACTCGAAAGAATCGGCCAGGTCTCGAGGAACTGTCGATATTGCGCAGCCGGCGTGCGCCGGTCCCACCGAATGAGCACAGAGGTGCGAATTGTCATCTCACCACGCCGCTCGAGTACGATGTAGTCGCGCATCAGTTCGATGGGTGCTCCAGGCTCGCGAAACCCCGTCAGACCCAGCCGATTGAGATTTCTGTGCTCCTCCTGGAGAAGCGTGAGACGCTGCTCCAGCGTCCGCGACGGAGGCGGAGGCAACTCGACGAGCTCACGAGCCCGGTCGACCAGTTCACCGTTGATCTCACCTCGCGCGGGATCCACGGTTATCTGGCCACCGGCCGGGGATTGAGTCGCGCCGGTGATGTTCCATTTCTCCAACGCGATTGAATTAAGGATGTAGTGGTGTCCGCCGCGGATGACGACCACCGGATTTTCCGGACTGATGGTATCCAGATCCCATCGATTGGGCAGCCGTTGCTCGGTGAGCTGCCCCTCGTGCCAGTCGCTATTGGTGACGACCACCTCGCCCGGACCGAGCTCGGCGATCCGCGTTGCGAGCGCGGTCAGCAGCTCATCGAGGTCACGGACCGGCGTCAGATTCACGACATTTTCGCGCGTCGAGAGGATCTTGCTGTGCAGGTGGCCGTCGATGAATCCGGGTACCACCGTGCGCCCTTGCAGATCCACCTCACAGATGACATCACCGGCGCGTCGAAGAACGTCCTCACGACGACCTATCGCCAGCACGCGATCATCGACGATCGCGACTGCCTCAACGTGGCGGTCTTCCGCATCCTGAGTGACGATATTGCCGTTTGAAAGCACCGTAACCCGTCCTGTCGGAGCGGCCGACACCAATCCGGGCACCAGTGCGAGCGCCAGCACTGCATATCCGATCATGCTGTTCCTTGTCATCACCATCACCTCCGAGTCAGGACCAATCCTGGTTGCGGCCGACATTGAGTACTGCAACAACCCCAAGCAGCAACGGTAGCGCGAGCAGGGAATAATAGAGCTCCCGCTCCCAGCCCGCTGCAATCAGCAGCCCGGCAACATAGGGGCCCGCTACCGCGCCGAGCCGCCCGATGCCGATGGCCCAGCCGGTGCCAGTGGTGCGAATCTCCGAGGGATACAGGTTCGGCACCACCGCGTAGAGCCCGATCATTACGCCAAAGATAAAGAAGCCAACCATGAAGCCGACGACAAGCATCGGCAGCAGCTCGGTACCGATAAAGCCGAAAGCGACCATGGTTACAACGGTGAGGCCCATGTAGACGGCCACCAGGCGCCTCAAGCCGAAATACGTCGCTACATATCCAAGCAGCAACGAACCGGCGATACCACCCACGTTGAGGATCACGCCGGCACCGATACCCTGCGTAACTGGCATACCAGCGGCTACCAGCGCCTGCGGTGTCCAGTTCAGCACAAAATAGAGCACGAACATGGCGATGAAGAAGCATGCCCAGATCAGGAAGCTACGCACTCGGTACTCGGGTGCAACGATGGCAGCAAGCCCGCCTGCGGGTTTGTCCGCCCCTTGGGGAGGCGGCGGCAGAGCATCCACCTGTGGTTGTCCCAGGCGCGCGAGAATGCGATTGGCCTGCGCCAGCGCATTTCGCGGCTGATGGGACACCAGATAGTCCAGCGATTCCGGCAGGACCACGTACACGACGGGAATGAGCACCAGCGAGGCGATGCCCGCGCTCATGAACATGGAGCGCCAACCGAACGCAACCACCATGTAGGTGGCGAGAATGCCGCCAAGCATGCCGCCGATGACGAATCCGATCTGCATCAGGCTGATCGCAAAGCTGCGTCGCCTGCTCGAGGCATACTCCGCCACCTGCGTGTTGAGGCTGGGCAGCATCGCGCCCACGCCGAGCCCCGTGAGCAGCCGCATCAGCATCAGCTGGGTCACGTTGGCCGTCAATGCCGCGCCGATCATGCCGACACTGATGACGACCATGCAGGACAGCAGCATCTTGCGTCGGCCGATGACATCGGCGATCGGGGCGATAAAGAGCGATCCGAGCACCATGCCGGCCAGGCCCGAGCTGAACAGAATGCCCAGCTGGTCGGGTCGCAGCCCCCACTCAGCCGCGATGGCGGGTGCCGTAAAGGCGATGACCAGGATATCCAGTCCGTCCAGCATGTTGATGCCGAAACACAGGCCGATGATCAGCATCTGGTATCGACCCATGGGCGCATCGCGGAACTTCGTAATAATGATCGTGGCTCCTCTACCTGGATGTTCGCATCAGACGCTGTCGTTCGTAGTCGGGCTGCAGCTCATCGTTCACCGCGCGTCCAGCGATCCGTGGACGACCACTCCGCCGAGCATTGTTGCCATCACCTCTATTTCACCGATGCGCCTGGCATCGATAGCCAGAACATCGTCGGACAGCACGACGAGATCTGCATATTTGCCCGGTTCAATGGAGCCCTTGACGTTCTCTTCAAACGAAGTATAGGCGCCATTCAGCGTCACAGAGCGAATGGCGTCGGATCGGGAAAGTCCCTGCTCAGGGCCCAGGCTTCCGCCCCATGCGGTATTGCGGGTGACGGATCCGTAGATCTGCAGCAAAGGCTGTGCGTGATACGACACGGGCCCGTCTGAACCGTTGGCAAACACGATCCCGTTGGCAACCCAATCTGCGTAGCGTTGCATCATGTCCGCCTTGGGGCGCTCCCATGCCTCCAGGATCAGCGCCCCCAGCTGGTAATTGTGCATGTACTGGGAGTTGACGAGCAGCCCGAGCTCGTGAACCTTGGCGTAGTGGTCCGGCATGAGCAGAAAGGCATGATCGAGCATCCAGCGACGATCCTTGATCTGCACCTTGCCGTTGACGAACGCATACGCGTTAAGGGCACGATCGATGGCGGCATCGCCAACGACATGCGGGCCCAGACGCCAGCCCCGTCGCGCAGCATGCAGCGCAAACTGCTTGAACTGCTCATGCTCGACCCGCTCCAGCCCGCGCCAGCCCGCCTCAAACGGATAGTCCCTTCGCATCAGTCCGGTGCGCTCGGCACCGTCGATGTTGACCTCGCCGAGCCCGTCGGCACGGAACATGCCATCACCCCAGCGCTGGCCAGGCGGACCGAGCGCATCGAGTGCGGCATCGAGTTCCTCGATAGGCGTATTGGCGTCGATGCCGAACGCGCAATCCATGCGGATCGTCATCTGCCCACGTTCGTACAGGGTTCTTAGCAGGGACTCCATGTGCTTGGTGCAGTGCGGCTCACGGATGCTCGTCAGCCCTGCAGAGTTCATCCGCCGAAGAATTTCGCGGACTCCGCCCAGTTGGGCTTCGCGCGCCGGCTCAGGTCGATACTGGTCGAACGGCAGGGTCGCACGATTGAACAGCTGGCCCGTCAGCTCACCACCCTCGTCACGGATTAGACGCCCCCCCATGGGATCGCTCGAGCCGCGATGGTATCCCGCAGCGTCGAGGGCCGCGCTGTTGGCGATTCCGTAGTGCGGCCCGGGAATCACCACCGGGTTGTCCGGCGAAACGGCATCCAGGTCATTGCGCGTTGGCAGGCGACCTTCTGCCAGTTCGTACTCCCACCAGCCGCGCGAGCCGAAGATCCATTCCCCGCGTTCGGCGCTCGACACCCGAGCGGCGATAGCGCTTTGAATGTCAGCGATCGACGCCACTTCGGTAAGGTCGACCTCGTAGGCCAATCGGATCCCGGCGCGAACGGCGTGTACATGCGTATCGGCGAAGCCAGGCAGAATCGTCCTGCCCTGCATGTCAACAACGACAGTCTCAGGGCCGGCCATTTGCAGGACGGCATGATCATTGCTGACGCTAACGAAACGCCCTGCCTTGATCGCGACGGCCTCGGCAAGGGCGAACGCCCGATTGACGGTTACGATATTGGCATTGTGGAGGATGATGTCGGGGGCTCCCGCCTTGACAACTACCCATGGAGCCCCGGCCAACAAGAGGCCCGCCAGCAGCGCACATCGCGTCGACTCCTTCATGCCCTGTCGTCCACCTCGCGCAGCCCCGGGCGCAGGTGCGGCGCAGCCTCAGACTGCAACGGGTTGCACACCGCGAACTCAAGTGACATCAGGGGACCAACTGACCGAAAACAAGCTGTCCGCCGAGCACCGTTGCGGTGACTTCGATATCGCGGATGGCACCCGCCTCGACCGCAAGGATATCGTCGGACAGAACGACAAAGTCGGCGTACTTTCCAGGCTCGATCGACCCCTTCACGTTCTCTTCGAACGACGTATGTGCCGAGTTGATCGTGACCGAACGGATCGCCTCCTCGCGCGAAAGTCCCTGATCAGGACCGAGCGAACCACCCCAGCCGGTGTTGCGGGTGACCGTGCCGTAGATGTAGAGGATGGGTTGGGCGTGGTAGGAGATCGGGCCGTCTGCGCCATTTGCGAAAAGTATCCCGTTATCCACCCAATCGCGGTAGCGCTGCATCATGTCAGCCATTGGCCGCTCCCAGGCCTGCAGAATCAAAAGGCCCAGCTGGAAGTTGTGCATGTATTGGGAGTTCACAATCAGGCCCAGGTCGCGAACCTGTGCGTAGTGATCCGGCATGAGCAGGAATGCGTGCTCAAGCATCCAGCGCCGATCGCGGATCGGATAATGCCGATCCGCGTACTCAAAAGCATCCAGTGCCTGATCGATTGCTGCATCCCCGACAACGTGCGGGCTCAGCCTCCAGCCATAGCGCGCCGTTGCCTTCGCAAACTCGCGCAGTTGCTCGGTCTTGACGCGCTCGAGGCCGCGGTATCCGGCCTCGAACGGATAATCGCGCCGCATGAGACCGGTACGCTCCGCGCCATCAAGCGCAATCTTGACTCCATCGACGAGAAACATGCCTTCGCCATAGCGCCGGCCCGGAGGCCCCAGCGCAGCGAAGGCGTCGTCGAGTTCGTCCACAGGCGTATTGGGATCCATCGAGTACGCGCAGTGAACACGTGCCGTGAGTGCATTATCGGCGAGCAGGGCGAGATAGATATCCACCATCTCCTGGCTGCAACCCGGCTCGCGCACACTTGTAAGGCCGAAGCGGTTCAGGCGCGTGACCATGCTACGCACACCGGTCTTGAGCTCTGCCTCGCCCTGGCGTACCGCGAAGCGGGCGAGCCCCGCTGCCGCCTGATTGAACAGCTGGCCTGTGAGCTCTCCGGCCTCGTCGCGCATGATGCGGCCGCCTTGCGGATCGGGTGTCGTCTGCGTGATACCCAGCAACCGCAGAGCCTCGGAGTTCACGATATTGTAGTGCGGCCCGGGGATCGCCACCGGGTGATTCGGCGCAGCCTCGTCGAGGTCGACGCGTGTCGGCAACCTTCCATCTGACAGTTCATACTCCCACCAACCGCGCGATCCGAATATCCACTGCCCGGCCGGAACCGTGGAGGCCCGCCTGCGAACCGCGTCCTGAATATCAGCGATCGATCGAATATCGGTGAGGTCCACCTGGTAGTTGAATGTAAACCCCCGACTGGCGACATGCAGATGCGTATCGGCGAATCCCGGCAACACCGTCTGCCCTTGCATGTCCACCACACGGGTCCGGGGACCCGCCATCTGAAGAATGCTCGCATCGGTGCTTACAGCGATGAAGCGCCCGTTCTTGATGGCCGCCGCCTGCGCAATCGAGAATTCGGCGTCGACCGTGATCACGTGCGCATTGTGGAGAATCATGTCGGGCGCACCAGCAGCTTCGTCGGCAATCGCAACCGCGGAAAGCAACAGGCCGAACCACGCCAAAAGCGCTGTGAGGGTTCCTCTGAGCATTGTCAAATCTCCTGCAAAACGAGTGGCTGCCAGTTCGCCAACTGTGTCGCTAACGCACCGACCCGTATATCACCCGACCGGCCAGCGCCGTTGCGAGCACTTCAATATTCCTGATCTGACCCGCCGGGACTGTGAGAATGTCGTCGGAGAGAACTACGAAATCAGCGTACTTGTCCGGCTCGATGGATCCCTTCACGTTCTCCTCGAAGGACATGTACGCGGGGTTGATCGTGACCGTGCGGATCGCCTGCTCGCGAGTCAAACCCTGTTCCGCGCCGAGTGTGCCGCCCCAATCCGTGTTGCGCGTAACCGATGCGTAGATGTAGAGGATCGGCTGTGTGTAGTACGACACCGGGCCGTCTGACCCACCCGCCAGGATGATGCCGTTGTCGACCCAGTCACGGTAGCGCTCGCTCTTGTCGGCGAGCGGCCTGCCCCACGCATTGAGTATGGCCTGTCCAAGCTGGAAGTTGTGCATGATCTGAGAGCTGACAACCAAGCCGAGATCGTGAATCTTCTGATAGTGATCCGGCATGATGAGGAACGCGTGATCAAGCATCCAGCGACGCCCGGTGATGTCTACCTGGGAGTTGACGTACTCGTAAGCGGAAATCGCCTGATCGATGGCGGCGTCTCCAACCATATGCGGACCGAGCCGCCAGCCATGTCTGGCCGCGGCCAGCGCGATACCCCGGAACTGCTCCACGGGCACCAGCCGGTCACCGCGATATCCTGGACGGTCCGGGTAGTCCCGGCGCAGCAGCGCGTTCTGCTCGGCCCCGTCGAGTCCGAGTTCCGCAAGTCCGTCGGCTCGAAACATACCGTCGCCGAAACGTTGGCCTGGGGGGCCTAGAGCGCGCAGCACATCATCGATCTGGTCCAGCGGCGTAAGCGGATCTACATGGTAGGCCCAGTCGACCCGTATGGTCAGTTCGCCCGCGGCATGCAATTCCTGCATCAGTTCGACATCTTCCAGTCGCCCGCCGGGCTCACGGTAACTCGTCATCCCATGACGATTCATGTGCTCGATCAGATGGCGAATGCCATCAAGCATCTGGGCCCGCGTCGCCTCGGGGAAATAAGGCCGCACGAACCGGCGCGCGTTTTCCATCAACAGGCCCGAGGGCTCGCCACTCTCGTCTCGCCAGATCTCACCCCCAGGTGGGTCCTCGGTGTTACGGGTCACGCCACCGATCCTCAGCGCAAGCGAATTGCAGATTGAGTAATGGGGCCCGGGGATACACACGGGATGCTCCAACGCCGCCTCGTCGAGATCGTACCGGGTGGGCTCGCGGCGCTCGGTCAATCCGTATACCCACCAACCGCGTGAGCCGAGTATCCAGGTGCCTGGCGGTTCCTCGGCAGCTCGCGCGGCAATTGCTTGTTGAATGGCGGCGATCGAGTCCACCTCGGTCAGATCCACCTGCAGCATGAACTCACCGGCCCGCTGCACCAGGTCCATGTGGGCATCGTTGAAGCCTGGCAGCACCGTGCGCCCCTGGAGATCAACCTGCTGCGTTTCGGGGCCAGCCATTGCGGTTACGGCCTCGCGCGTGCCCACACCAACGAAGCGGCCGTTACGAACGGCCATCGAGTCAGCAATCGAGAATCTGGCGTCGACCGTGACGATGTTGCCGTTGAAGTACACCACCTCGGGGTAAGCGAACGCCGATTCTCCAGCGTCGCGCGCAGTGCCCTGAGCGCAAGCGATCATCAGAGCCAGTAATGGCACTGGGGCCAAGCGCTTGAAACCTTTTACGCCCATGCAGCTCCCCTATTGGCACAGCCTGCGGTGCTTGATTATTTTTATTTTATGGTTGTAGAGTCTCCAGAACTTGTGGAGCTCTGTCAACCCTCGGCCCCTCAAGCTCATGGGCCATATGCTGGGTAATCCTGCGTATTGCCATCGTTTCCATCGATTTTAAGCTACTTCAATGTTGAAATGCTGACTAGTACGAAGTCGCTCATTGCGCTGGCCTGGATTCTGCTGATGGTCGCGGGAAGGGCCAGCGCCTTGCCGGCGCCGGACAGCGTGATTGACGGCCTTCCCGGTGCAGACCCTGCGGGTTTCGGCCTGCAGCTCAGGGTCCGCGCGAACATCGACCGGGCGGCTGTCAGTGCTTTGCAGGCGCCTGACCAGGTGATTGATGGACTTGAGGAATGGCGCGTTCAACGCGCCGAGCTCAGCCTGCAGGGACGCCTGTCCCAGAGGCTCGCCTTCAAACTCGATGTCGACGCGGCGTCGACCCCGTTACGGATTCGGGATGCAAATCTGAGCATCTTCGGTCCGCGAACCCGATTCCGTGTGGGACAGCAGAGTGTGGTCGAGTCGCTGATGAGCCAGGCCACCGATGAGTTCGTCGACAGCTCGGCGATACGCACCGCTTTGTCCAGAGGGCGGCAGACCGGCATGTCCATCGCCGGATATGGCCGAATGTGGGCCGTCACAGTTGGCGTCTACGATGGCTCCGTCACTGGTCAGGCAAGCAGTGGAGAACGAAGCATTTCGAGCCGGCTGGCATTTTATCCGCTGGTCTCAGAGCGTTCTCTGGTGCACCTGGGCGCCTACGGGAGTCCACGATGGCTACCCGAATCCAATCAGTCGGTGAGCTATTCGACGCGCACGACGTTCCTGCTTGAATCGCCGTCGATTGAGCGCACGCATCAAATTGAGCGGGACTGGCTGGACGGCATCGAGCTGGCGCTGACGCGCGGGCCAGTGACCGTCGAAGGCCAGTGCGCAAGACTCCGCGGCAGGGCCCCCGCGGCACTGGACGGATCTTCGGGGTCACCGCCGCGAAGCGTGACGATCGGGGAAGGCTGTTACGCGAGCGCCATCGTTTATTTGACCGGGCAGAGTCGCGGCTTCCAGCGCGGGCGGTTCATCGAACAGATTGTGGAAAGCTCATTCTTCGACGGAGGAGCCGGAGTATGGCAGCTGGTCGCGCGACGCGACACGCTGACACTGACGGATAACGCCGCCCCCGACAAGCGGCTCGCCCGCTGGACGCTCGGAGTGAACTGGTTCGCGTCCGACAATCTCAGGCTGTCCATCAACCATGTTGTCGGACGACACGACTCGGGCAGCTCAGCGTGGATGCGGACGCGGGGCTACGGCGGCCGGATCTACTTTCAGCACCGCTGGTAGGCGGCTCTCTGACTCGAAGTTGACTGCCACAGCCGCCCGCGTGGCGCGGACATCAGACCGAACCGGCGCCCTGGTCATCCTCCGAATGCCAGGCCGGCGGCGTAAGACGACGCTTTCCGTCACGCGATTTTTTCACCCCATCGACCTCCAGCGCTTCACGGTCCCAGAGCTGACAGGTCACCTGCTTGTGCTTGCGATCCAGACCCTCGCAATAATTCGTGTACTCGCAAACGCGAATCGACGAGCCCATGCCCAGACGAAGTTTCAACGGCCAGTCCGGATCGGCGAGGGATTGCCGCGCGACGCCGACGACGTCCGCCTGTCCGTTGCGAAGCATCTCCTCCGCCATCATGAATCCATGTACGCCCCCAGCGGTCACAATGGGAGTTTCGAACCCCGCATCACGTACCGCAGCCCTTACACTGCGGGCCGCCGAGAGATTGCGGCCAAACGGTCCCTTCTCGTCGGACAGGTACTGTGGCATGCACTCATATCCACTTGGCCCGGTGTAGGGGTAGGCGGCCTCCCCTACCTTTGGCTGCTGGGCATCCTCGAATCGTCCGCCGCGCGAAAGGGAAATGAAGTCCATACCTGCCTGCGCGAAAGCTGACGCGAATTGCGCCGTATCATCGACCCGGCTGCCGCCGTCGACACAATCATCCGTGAGCATCCGGCATCCGACGGGATAGTAGTCGCCAACGGCATCGCGCACGCGCGCAAACACCTCCATCGGCATCCGTAATCGACCGCCCGGACTGCTGCCGTAACCGTCGGCACGCACGTTGAGCGCGGAGAGGAAGGAGGCCATCGTGTAGGCGTGGGCGTAATGGAGTTCCACGCCGTCGATGCCCGCATCGCGTGCCCGAATGGCGGCGGCAGCAAACAGATCGGGCAGCACCCGAGGCAAATCACGAATGTGGGCGAGAAAGGTGTCAGTGACGCGCTCCCGATAGCCCATGGTCAGTGATTCCCATTGGCGCTCGTCAAGCACCGACCGCAGAGCGGTGTCATCCAGCGCACACAATCGCTCTCTGAGCAGTTCGTCGCTGATCTCGTCGGCTCCCGCACGTTGCCGCAGGGCCGCGTCGATGACCAGATAGTCGCGCAGGAACCGTTCCCTGTGGGGTCGGCGGCGGATCGTCAGGAAGTCTATCAGCTGTATGATGAGACGCGTCTGACCACGGCTTTCACGGCGTACGGCGTCAACGATGCGACGCAGCCCGGGCAGGAACCGATCGTCGCTTATCCGCAGGAGCGGTCCACTGGGAATGTCGCGGATTCCGGTTGCCTCGATGACAAGGGCGCCTGGACGCCCTTGCGCAAATCGCGCATACCAGTCGACAACGTCATCAGTGACGAAACCCTCCTCGCTCGCGCGCCACGGCACCATGGCCGGTACCCAGATGCGGTTGTCGAGCCGGAGCGCCTTGTACTCCAGCGGCGAGAAAAGGCAGGAGGCAGCCGCCGTTTCACGATCAGGCCATGGGCCGGGATCGGATTTGTACTTTATCCGTTGCGCTGGCTTGTACACGACAGTACTGAAACCCCAGCATTCAGCCGTAGGGGATGACGGCCGTCGTTTCGATCTCGATCTTGGCCTGTGCTTCGATCAGGGCCACGACCTGCACCACCGCCATCACAGGGTAATGTTTACCCATCAGCTCGCGATAGATTTCACCGATCTGCGCGAGAGATGTGAGGTACTCGTCCCGGTCTGTTATGAACCAGGTCATTCGTACGACGTGCTGAGGCTTTGCGCGTGCCTCGCGAAGCACAGCAAGGGTATTGCGCATGACTTGGCGAAATTGCTCGGACATGCCGTCCCCCGGGAACCGGCCGGTCTCGTCCCAGCCGATCATCCCAGCGACAAATACCTGCCGTCCCTCGGCAACGATCCCGTTGGAGTATCCGCTGGGGCGACGCCAACCTGCGGGCAGCAGAACGCTCAATCCAGCATTCCGTTCACCCGGTCCGCCCGCCTGCGCACTCATTCTATTGCCTCCGCTGCGCGAGCATCTGTCGCGCAATCACGATCTTTTGAACCTCGCTCGCGCCTTCGTAGATGCGCAAAGCACGGACCTCTCGGTATAGTCTCTCCACCATAACTCCGCTTACGACACCCAGCCCCCCGAATATCTGTACAGCTGTATCGACCACTCGCTGCGCAGCCTCCGTCGCATGCAGCTTTGCCATTGCCGCCTCCTTGGAAACACGTCTGTCGCTCGTGTCTCGCAGCCACGCAGCCCGATAGACAAGCAATGCACTGCTGTCGACGTCTACCGCCATATCGGCCAGCATCGCCTGCACCAGCTGCTGATCTGCCAGGTGCCCGCCGAAGAGCTCCCTCGTCGCTGCGCGGTGCAGCG
The DNA here is from genome assembly GCA_041745895.1 of Gammaproteobacteria bacterium. GTDB lineage: Bacteria > Pseudomonadota > Gammaproteobacteria > Steroidobacterales > PWYM01 > PWYM01. The sequence continues at coordinate 7,540 of JBGTIC010000120.1, read as the reverse complement.
CGTCATCGAGCGCGCGACGCGCAAAACCGAGCGCCGCTGCGCCGACAGTGGTACGGAAAACATCAAGTGTCGCCATGGCGACGCGGAAGCCTCCACCCGGCTCGCCCAGCAGGCGGCTCGAGGGGACTCGGCAATCGTGAAATTCCAGCGTCCCTAGCGGATGCGGTGCAATGACATCTATTCGCCTGGATACCTCCAACCCTGCGGTGTCAGCATCTACGAGGAAAGCACTGATGCCGCGTGCACCTTCCTCCGGCGCTCCTGTCCGCGCAAACACCGTGTAGAAATCCGCTATGCCTGCATTCGAGATGAAGGTCTTTGCTCCACTGAGCACGTAGTGATCAGCCTGCCGACGCGCCGCCAGCGCCAATCTCGCAACATCGGACCCTGAGCGCTCTTCGGTCAGCGCAAACGCTGCGATCCGGCGCCCCGTCCTTACGTCGGGAAGGTGGGTTGCCTTGAGTTCAGGTGACCCGAACAGCGAGATCGCACCGCTCCCCAGGCCCTGCATCGCGAATGCAAAATCCGCGAGGCCGGAACTCTGGGCGAGCGTCTCGCGGATCAGCGCCAGGGAGCGCACATCGAGTGCAGCATGGCGACCGCCGTACGCCGCCGGAACCACGTAGTCCAGCCAGCCACCAGCGGCCAGTTCGCCGACAAGCTCCCGGCATGCACCGTCAATGTCCCCTTCGTCGCAATGTTCCCAGGTCTTCCGCCGGGTCTCGATCCAGGCCCGCAGCGCAACGTGCAACTGGCGATGCGAATCGTCGAAGAACGGCCAGTCGGTCACCGATGGCACATCGTTCACGTCAGTTGCCCTCGAACCTGGGCAGATCCTTGGCGACGAAGGCCTCATATGCCCTCCTGAAATCCTGCGTGGCCATGCAGATGGCCTGTGCCTGCGCCTCCATCTCGATTGCCGTGTCCAGCGACACATTCCACTCGGCATTCAGCTGGGTCTTCGTGATTCCATTGGCGAACACCGGGCCGGAAGCCACTCGCCGAGCCAGGTTCATCGCCACTTCGAGAGCACCGCCGGCATCGACGAGACTATTGAAAAAGCCCCAATCGGCACCCTCGCGCGCCGTCATCGTTCGGCCGAGAAAAAGCAGCTCAGATGCCCGTCCCTGGCCGATGATGCGCGGCAGCATCGCGCAGGCACCCATATCGCAACCGGCAAGGCCTACTTTGTTGAACAGAAATGCGGTTTTCGTGCCCTCGCCGGCCACCCGCATATCCGAGGCCATAGCAATAATCGCGCCGGCGCCGACACACACCCCCTCCACTGCGGCGATCACGACTTGCGGACAGCCGCGCATGCAGCGTACGAGGTCTCCTGTCAGACGCGTGAAGGCGAGCAGCCCGGCCATATCGCGCTGCACCAGCGGGCCGATGATCTCGTGCACGTCTCCACCAGAACAAAAGTTGCCACCCGCACCGGTGACGACCACGCAGTGCACTCCTGGCGTGTCAGTGAGGGACCGGAACAGGTCCCTCAGCTCAGCATAGGACTCGAATGTCAGCGGGTTCTTGCGCTCCGGCCGATTGAGTGTCACCGTCGCGATGGAATCAGTAAATTGCCAACCGAAGTTGTCGGGCCGATAGCGCTCTGGATCGATGCTCACGGATGGCTCTCCCTGCTCTTCTGCGCCGACGCAAGCACCTTACCGAGCAACTCGAGCAGTTGTTCGATCTCGTCGTTGGTCAGTTCCGTGAATACCTCGTCGATCCACTGTTCATGCGTTCGCGCCATCTGCTTGAACGACTGGCTGCCCTTCGGCGTAAGGCGTACGAAATAGGTGCGTTTGTCTACCGGCGACTGAGTCCGCTCTACCATCCGTTCGTCGACGAGCTTGCTCACAACGCCGGTGACGTTGCCATTCGACACCAGCAGCTTCTTTGACAATTCCCCCATTGTCAGCCCGGCCTGGTGCCTGGACAGCACGGCGAGAATGTCGAAACGCGGCAGCGTTGAACCAAACACATTGCCCAGGCGCAGCCTCAGCCGCTTCTCCACGAGAGTGGTGCAGCTCAACATCCTCAGCCACAACCGCAAGGACATCTTGCTGTGCGGTGCTCCGCCGAGCTTCTCCCACATGCTGCCCGCCTGATCTGCCATCTACATAACCTCCCCACCCGATACCGAGATCGCCTGGCCGGTTAACGCCGTGCTGTCAGCCGAGATCAGCCACACAACCGCCGCCGCCACCTCGTCGGGATCGACCAGCCTTCCCTGGGGATTGAACCGCTCCAGCTCCTTCTGGGCCTCCTCGACATTGCGGCCGGTGCGTTGCGATATGTTCTCAAGCGACCGTGAAACAAGGTCTGTGTCTGTGAAGCCCGGACACACGCAGTTGACGGTGACGCCGCTGCGGGAAAGCTCGAGCGCCAGTGCTCGCGTGAAGCCCACAGCTCCGTGCTTCGCTGCGGTGTAGGCGGTCGTGTAGGCATAGCCGCGAAGGCCGGCAGTGCTGGCCACTGTAACGATACGACCATACTTTCGCTCGACCATGCCGGGCACGACTTGACGCGTGCAAAGATACACACCGGTGAGGTTGACGGCGAGCATCGCATGCCACTGCGACAGCGAGGTTCGCTGTAACGGCGCTGCAAGCTCGGCGCCGGCATTATTGATGAGCACCGTAATCGGCGCTATCTCCGCCGCTTTTGCGAAGCCATCACGAACAGATTCCTCGGAAGTGACGTCGACAGCTATGGGGTGGGCCTCAGGCAACTCGGCGGCGGCGGCTTCGACACGCTCCTGGCGTCTTCCCATGAGCGTCAAGCGGTAGCCTGCAGTTGCCATACGTCGGGCAATGGCCAGGCCGATCCCGCTACCGCCGCCGGTGATTACTGCATGAGTCCTGTCCGGACCGCCTTGAGTCATGCCTGTTCAGCCATTTCTGCGGCGCGCTGAAGGTTGCGCTCGAGCTGATCGAAACCACTGAGGTAGGGTGGCGGCACCTGGAGACCGCGATAATGCTGCTGAGCAGCAGCGCGAAGCGTCCATGACGGGTCCATCAGGTGCGGCCTTGCCAGCGCGCAGAGATCGGCACGGCCGGCCGCGAGAATGCTGTTCACGTGATCGATCTCGTAGATGTTGCCCACGGCCATCGTCGCACACTTGAGCTCGTTGCGGATCCGATCCGAGAACGGCGTCTGAAACATTCGGCCATAGACGGGCTTTGCCTTCGGCGTCGTCTGCCCCGCCGAAACGTCGATCAGGTCCGCTCCGGCGCCAATGAATGCGCGAGCTATCTGCACCGCCTCGCCCGGTGTAACGCCCTCGTCACCTACCCAGTCATGCGCTGAGATGCGCACGGCCATCGGCTTGTGCTCTGGCCATACCGCCCTCATTGCGGCGAACACCTCCAGCGGAAACCTCAGTCGGTTCTCCAGCGAGCCTCCATACTCGTCAGTGCGGTGGTTGGTCACCGGCGTAATGAAAGAGGAAAGCAGGTATCCATGGGCTGCGTGCAACTCGACCATGTCGAAGCCACACACCTCGGCTCGCTGCGTAGATTCCACGAAATGCGCCAGAGCCCGGTCCATGTCTGCGCGATCCATCGATTTCGGCGCCGCGTTGCGCTGCGACCACGGAACTGCCGACGCTGACAGCAGTGGCCAGTTGTTGTGCTTTAAAGGCTCATCCATCCCCTCCCAGGCTACCCTGGTGGAGCCCTTGGCACCGGCGTGGCCAAGTTGCAGGCAAATCCGGACCCCCGGCTGGCGATGTACGAAAGCGACAATTCGCTGCCAAGCCTGCATCTGCTCATCGTTGTATAGACCCGTGCAGCCGGGCGTGATGCGACCCTCTGAAGAGACGTCGGTCATTTCGGTGTAGATGAGCCCTGCCCCACCCTGGGCGCGTCCGCCATAGTGCACCAGGTGAAAGTCATCGGGCACCCCGTCGACGGCGCTGTACATCGACATGGGCGAGACCACGACACGATTGGCCAGGCGCATTTCGCGCAGCTCGAAAGGCGTGAACATTGGTGGTCGCGCACGTTTGACGGGGTGACCCTCAGCGCGCGAGGCGAACCAGCGCTCGACACTCTCCAGCCACGAGGAATCCCGCAAGCGAAGATTTTCGTGACTGACCCGCTGACTGCGAGTCAGCAGCGAATAGGTAAACTGTACTGCCGGCAGGTGCAGGTAGCGCTCCACGGACTCAAACCACTCCGTGGAGTTGCGCGCCGCGCTTTGCAGCTTGATCACCTCGAGATGACGCTCCTCCTGATACTGCGCAAGCCCCTCCTCGACTGACAATCTCCGGCTGTTCAGAACCTCAGCAAGCTTGATTGCATCCTCGAAGGCCAACTTGGTCCCCGAACCTATTGAAAAATGTGCTGTGTGCGCAGCATCCCCGATCAGAATCAAATTCTCGTGGTACCACTTTTCACACAATACCCGAGGAAAGCTGAGCCACGCCGATCCGCGGATGTGACTTGCATTGCTCATCAGGGCATGCCCGCCCAGATGCCGCGCAAAGATTTTCTCGAGCACCCCGCCGGATTCGGCCTGGCTCATCTCTCCGAAGCCGAACCGATCCCAGGTCTCGGGAGAGCATTCTGCGATAAAGGTGGAGGTTTCGTCGTCGAACTGGTATGCGTGGGCCCAGATCCAGCCATGTTCGGTACGCTCGAAGGCGAACGTGAACGCATCGAAGCGTTGGCGGGTGCCTAGCCAGACGAACTTGTTCCGACGCACATCGATGTCCGGACGAAAATGCTCCGCATAGCGCTCACGGAATCGACTGTTGAGGCCATCCGATGCAATGATGAGGTCGTAATCGCTGTAGGCATCTATGTCTGCCTGCATCTCGCGTTCGAACTCAAGGTGGATCCCGAGTTCTGCGGCGCGCTCCTGGAGGATGTTCAGCAGCTGCTTGCGGCCGATGCCGATGAAACCGTGGCCACCGGAAGTCTGACGTTCACCTTCCACGATGACGTCAATATCATCCCAGTGAACAAAGCTGTCTTTAATTATGCTTGCGGTGACGCTGTCGTTGACCTCCAGGTTCTCCATGGTCTGATCTGAAAAGACCACACCCCAACCGAAGGTGTCCCCAGGTCGATTGCGCTCGAACACCGTTATGTCATGCCCAGGGTCACGCAGCTTCATCGAGATCGCGAAATACAGCCCTCCCGGTCCACCCCCAACACACGCAATTTTCATTCTTTACTTCCCCCGGCGGCTTGGCGATTCGATCCGTGAAGCAGGCGTACGCCCTGATGGCCTATTGGCGTCAGCTGCGCAGTATAATACTTTAATGATAAAATATGGTCCAGACCAAAAGCTCTCAAAAGCCACCTACGATGTGTACATCGACTTATTTATGGCTCATGGCAAATTAATTATGACCCGTCGCAAAGCTCATCGAAGTACTCGTCAATCTTTATGGATAAAATTATGAGAGAAACTGCCCGCAGCCGCTCCGGTAATGATCATCTGACTGCTGCGATCGAGTCGATGCAGCGTGCCTGGCCAACTCCGGACGGGACTCGCTGCATATCGCGGATTGGCGTGGTCGGCGCCGGCACCATGGGGCGAGGTATCGCAACGGCAGGTTTGCTCGGCGGGTTTGAAGTCGTTCTTGTGGATGTCGAGGCCGACGCGCTCGCACGCGCGCGGACAGACATCGGCAGACTCATCAGCCGCGCCGTGGATAAGGGACAGCTGAACGCCGCGAAGGCGGAGCAGGCGAACCGACGCCTCGTCACCGCCGACAAGCTCGACGCGCTGGCAGATGCCGAGATCGTCATAGAGGCGATCATCGAGAATATCGCAGCAAAGCAGAAATTGTTCTCAATCCTGGATGAACTGACACCCGCCGACACGCTGCTGGCGACGAACACCTCGACATTGGACGTTCAGGCGATCGCTTCTGCCACGCGACGGCCGGGACGGGTTGTCGGCATGCACTTCTTCAGCCCAGCACACGTGATGAAACTGGTGGAAATCGTTCGCACCGACGAGGTATCGGCTGAGTCGCTCGGCGAGGCCTGCGAGACCGCCCGCCGTATGGACAAACTTCCGGTAATTGTCGGCAATGCCTTCGGCTTCGTTGGCAACCGCATGCTCTATGGCTACGGGCGCGAGAATCAGCTGCTACTGCTCGAGGGTGCGTCGCCCGAGGCAATCGACGCAGCGCTGACCAGCTTCGGCATGGCCATGGGGCCGAACGCGGTCGGCGATCTCACTGGCCTGGACATCGGCTATGCGGTACGTCGGGGTTGGGGGGAGCGTCCTGATGATCCCCGTTACTACCGTGTGGCCGACATGCTGGTCGAACGCGGGCGCCTGGGTCAGAAATCAGGGGCAGGCATGTTTCGCTATGAAAATGGGTCTCGAGAGCCGCAACCAGATCCGGAGGTTGCGGCAATGATCGCCGCAGAAGCGGGCCGATTGGGCATTCGCCAACGCAGCATCGGAGATGACGAGATCATCTCGCGCTGCATTACGGCGCTGGTTGTGGAGGGCTGTCGGCTGCTGGAGCGTCGTATCGCGCGTTGCCCGGCGGACATCGATGTCATCTGGACATATGGTTATGGATTCCCGCGCCAACTTGGTGGACCGATGCATTGGGCGGACAACAAGGGCCTCGACGTGATCCTCGCGAGGGCCGATGAGTATGCAGCGCGCGTCGGCGAAGCTTACTGGTCTGCGCCGGCGCTGCTGCGACGGCTGGCGACCGACGGGCTGGCGCTGCGGTCGCTCGACTCGGAGGCATTGGCATGAACCGTGTGTACGTCTGCGATTTCGTACGTACGCCAATCGGCCGGTATGCGGGCGGGCTGGCCCGGCTGCGTACGGACGACCTGGCAGCACTGACCATATCGGAACTGCTGACGCGGCAGCCCGGCATCGCCCCGGAAATAGTCGACGAAGTAATCCTGGGGTGTGCGAACCAGGCGGGCGAGGACAATCGAAACATCGCTCGTATGGCGAGCCTGCTTGCAGGCCTGCCGGACACGGTCCCGGGAATCACCGTCAATCGTTTGTGCGCCTCAGGACTCGACGCCGTCGCCTATGCGGCTCGGCAGATCGCCTGCGGCGAAGCCGAGATCGTGATCGCGGGTGGCGTCGAATCGATGTCACGTGCACCGCTGGTCATGCCGAAACCTGACAGCGCCTTCAGCCGACGCGCCGAGGTGTACGATACAACGATTGGCTGGCGCTTCATCAACCCGCGGATGGCCCAGCGTTACGGGACGGATTCGATGCCCGAGACCGCCGAGAACGTCGCCCGGAGTCATGGCATTTCGCGCGACGACCAGGATGCATGCGCGCTACGCAGCCAACAGCGGGTGGCCCGCGCCCGGGCACGCGGATTTTTTGCCGGAGAACTGATGACTGTCCGCGTCCCGGGACAGCGCGGCGGCGAGACCGAGTGCAGCGAGGACGAACATCCGCGTGAAGACAGCTCCGCCGAAACCTTGGCTGCTCTACCGGCCCTGTTCGCGGACCCCGGCACCGTCACGGCGGGCAACTCGGCCGGGATCAACGACGGTGCGGCTGCGGTCGTCCTCATGCGAGA
>JBGTIC010000119.1:0-1743 GCA_041745895.1 Gammaproteobacteria bacterium | reverse complement strand
GGCTGGCTCGACGCCATGGCCGCGTCGATCCGCTCGCACTGGCAGCGCACTGCGCGCGCGGCGAGCATCTGCTGTTCTCGTTCCACGGCATCCCGAAGCGCTACTTTGCCGCTGGCGATCCCTACTTCTGCCAGTGCCAGTATTCGGCACGCGAGATCGCAACACGGCTCGACCTGGATTCCACGCAGTGGAGCGTGAGCTTCCAGTCGCGCGTCGGCCGCGAAGAGTGGCTGCGTCCCTACACCGACGAAACACTGACAAGGTGGGGTCAGGCGCAGCTGAAGACCGTGGACGTGATCTGCCCGGGCTTCGCCGCAGACTGCCTGGAGACCCTCGAGGAAATAGCGATGGAGAACGCCGAGCGCTTCGAGGAAAACGGCGGTGGCGAACTGCGCTATGTGCCGGCACTCAACGACGGTGCTGATCACGTGACCGTGCTGGCCACGCTGATCCGTCGCCACGTGGCGGGCTGGCCCGAGGCCTTGCAGACCTGGGACGCAGACGAACTCGAGCGCCGCGCTGTCGCCAGCCGTGAGCGTGCGCTGGCACTGGGCGCTCGTCAGTAGCGCGCTGCTGCGTGCGCCATGAGGCCGGCGCCTCGCAAGGAGTCGTGTGGCAATGCAGAGGTTCCTTGAGTTCGCGGTGCCAGCGCCTGACATCCAGGCCTCGCTCGCGTTCTACGAAGCACTGGGGTTTTCCCAGGCGCTGGTCGGTGAGGTCTGGAACCACCCCTATGCCGTGGTATCGGACGGGCGTGCCTTGCTGGGCCTGCACGGCGCGCGCATCGACGACATTACGCCAACCTTCGTGCATGCGGGACTGCTGGGGTGGCACCGCGAACTCGAAGCCCAGGGCGTACGCTGCGTCGAGGCCCGGCTCGACGCGGACACCTTCAATCGCATCGAGCTGCGCGACCCTGACGGCGGCCCGGTGCTGCTGCTCGAGGCACGTACATATTCGCCGCCTCCCCGCGCAGCCGGCACGTCCCAACTGGGCTTCTTTGGTGAATACACGCTGAGCGCGCGCGATCTTGGCGCCGCTCGCGGCTTCTGGGAGACGCTGGGGCTGGTCGAAGGCTGGACCGGCGATGCGCCGCACCGCTGGGCGCGGCTGAGCGGCAGCGATGTCAATCTGGGCCTGCATGAGAATCCCGGCGTTCTACCCGGGCTGGCCTTCTTCGAAGCGGATATGCGCTGGCGCATCGACACCCTCCGCAAGCTCGGCCACCAGGTCGACGCACCCGGCCGGCGTCCGCTGGTGCCCCACTGCCTGGGCATCCTGCGGGCACCCGAGGGCACGCTGATGTACCTGTGCGACGAGGCGGGCTGGCAGCCCTGAGCGCGAGGAGCTCAGGCGTGCAGCAGGCCGATCATCAGCCGCTCGGCCTGTGCACCATAGCTGCCACCGAACAGGTTGTAGTGGTTGAGCACGTGGTAGAGCTGGTAGAGCGGGATGCGCGCCTGCCAGCATTCCGGCAGCGGCCAGACCCGCTGGTAGGCGTCGTAGAACGCCGCGTCGAAGCCGCCAAACAATCGCGTCATCGCCAGGTCGGTTTCGCGATCACCGAAGTACACCGCCGGGTCGAAGATCACCGGGTGACCGGCGCTGTCGGCAGCCTGGTTGCCTGACCACAGGTCACCGTGGAGCAGTGACGCTGGAGGTTCATGGCCGCCGAGCAGCTGCGCTGTTTGCGCGACCAGCCGCGCTCCCAGGTCCAGGAAGCGCGCTGGTGCGCCGTTGCCG
>JBGTIC010000118.1:0-1748 GCA_041745895.1 Gammaproteobacteria bacterium | reverse complement strand
AACGGCGAGTCCAGCGACCCCATCAGCGCCCATTGGACCGGGCCACTGCGTTGATAAACATAGGCCTGACCGGCTTCCACAGCACTACCCACCGTGAAGCGCGGGGCCCCGACCAGCAGGCGATCGCCGCGAAAGGCGAGCGCACCACCGAAATTGGCGCTGCTGGAGTGCTCCGGCAGGAACAGTGTCTGGGTGGGCTGCCAGGCCGACCCGTCCCACTGATACAGGTAGACCACACCCTCGGCAAAGCCGTTCAGGATCCCCTCTACAGGTACCACCTTGCCCGAGGCGCCGATCGCCAGCCAGTCGTCCTGCCAGGCCAGCGCATTGCCGAAGCCGTCGCCCGCCGCACCGTCGCCGGTGGTCCACGGATCGAGAGTCTGCATCTGGCGGGGCGCATCGGCCAAGGCGCCGTTCAGACTCAGGGCGAGGCAGACGACGATTGCGCTGACGGCACGCAGCCACGCCCTCGATACGACCTTGCACCGGCCTTGCTCCGCAACAGTGATCTCGGGTTTGAAACGGGCGTCAAGTTGCTGCATGCGGCCTCCAAGCCGAAAAAACGATGCGAACACACATCCGGGGGTGTGATTCAAACTGATGTTTCCGCGCATATTCATGTCAATCCCGGCAGTGGGGTCGTACTCGTACTCAGCATCGCGGTACTCGTACTCGTACTCGATGCCATCACATTGCTTTCGAGTACGAGTACGAGTACGAGTACGAGTACGAGCAGGATGGTCGGTGATAGCTGATGGTCGCAGCAGCAAATCGCCTCATCCAACATCAGTTCGAATCGCACCTCGCTGGACACGTTCATGAAGCATCCGGGCCAGCGTGATGGCAAGCTTAGGGCCTCAGCCTGCAGGAAGCCCGTGAATGCTTGCCACCGACTTCGATCTCGCCGACCCGTTGTACAACTTTCGGGAGCGCTTCCACGTACCACGCACGGAAGGCCGCGAGCAGGCCTACTTCTGCGGCAACTCGCTCGGACTGATGCCCAGGGATGCGCAGGCGCAGGTTGTCGATGTGCTGCAGCAATGGTCGCAGGATGGGGTGGAAGCGCACTTCAAGGGTCACAGCCAGTGGATGCCGTATCACGAACTGGTGCGCGATGACCTGGCTGCGGTGGTCGGCGCCAAGCCGATCGAGGTGGTCGCGATGAACTCGCTGACGGTCAATCTGCACCTGATGATGGCGAGCTTCTATCGGCCGCAAGGGCAGCGGCGCAAGATCCTGATCGAGGCGCGTGCCTTTCCCTCCGACCGTCATGCGGTCGCCTCGCAGATTCGCTGGCACGGCGGCGAGGTCGACCGTGACCTGATCGAGGTGGCGCCGGAGCCGGGGTGCGACCTGCTCGACCCGAACGTGCTGGAGGCCATGATCACCGCCGAGGGCGAACAGATCGCGTTGGTGCTGCTGCCGGGCGTCCAGTACGTCACCGGGCAGGCCTTCGATCTGGCCCGTTTTGCCAGGGTCGCCCATGCCCAGGGCTGCATGGTCGGATTCGATCTTGCCCACGCGGCCGGCAACCTGCCGCTGCAGTTGCACGAGGCCGGGCCGGATTTCGCGGTCTGGTGCAGCTACAAGTACCTGAATTCCGGTCCTGGGGCGGTCGCGGGCGCGGGGGGGAATCCGGTAGGCTGTGGGGGTGCGACCGGCGGTCTTTTTCGATCGTGACGATACGCTCCTGCGGCGGGCGGGGGGTTTGCCCACGGGCGACCTCGGCGACCCGGGCGAGGCGGAAC
>JBGTIC010000117.1:0-12988 GCA_041745895.1 Gammaproteobacteria bacterium | reverse complement strand
TGCCGCACTGCGGGCCGAAATCAGACCGCGTTGCAGGTCAAGTTCGACGAGAGCTGCATCACGCTCCAGCGGGTCGCCCCAGCCACCGCCGCCCGGACTGGTGATCAGCAACCGGTCGCCGGCGCGCACTTGTGCACCGTCCAGCTTGCCAGGCAGCCGTCGTTCGTCCTGGCTACCGGGGTTGACCACGAACTCGGCGGTGCCGCCGGCCCGGCCACCACGCACGCCGGGCGGTGCGATGTAGTAGCGGTCCGAGCGTACCGAGACGCGGCAGTCGGTCCGGAACTCAAGCACGATCCTGTAGCCCAGTCCGCCACGGTGCAGTCCAGCTCCGCCGGAGTCGGTGTTCAGACCATAGTGGACCATCCGCAGCGGGTAGTAGCGTTCGATGTACTCGCAGGGCACGTTTCGTCCCGGCGTCATCAGCACTGCATCGCTGCCGTCGGCAAAAGGACGGCCTGAAGAGCCGCCGCCAAGCGGCATGGTCAGGTACCAGCGTTCGCCCGAGTCGGGCAGAAAGCCCGAAAACGACACACCGCTCATGTTGTCCGCGCCCTGCGGGACCTGGCCGTCGAGCGCGGTGGCCAGCGCGCCGAGCGCGACACCAAACGTGCGGATCAGCGGATAGTGCCGATAGGAGCAGGCAGCCGGAAAGCGCGGGCTCAACACCGTGCCGGCGGGCAGCTCCACGTCAACGACCTCGAGCACTCCGTCATTCAGAACCAGAGAATCCGGCAGGATCGTCTGGAACGTCGTCAGCAGCGCACGGGCATAGAAGCGCTCATCAGCAGGAAAATTGATGGAGCCTGCCACCTGGGAATCCGTGCCCGTGAAGTCAAAGTGCAGGCGATCACCGCGGCATTCCATGGTGAGCGCGATGCGGATGAACTGGCGCGGTTCCGCAGGTGAGACGTCCACGTACTCGACGAAATCCTCAAACCGGAAACGCCCCTCGGGAATGCGCGAAAATACCTCCTCGCGCAGCGTGCGCGCGCAGCGCGAAAGCAGCTCGTCGAAGGCCGCACGCACCGTCGCGCCGGAGTGCTCGGCGCACAGGTCGTGCAGGCGCTGTGCGCCCAGACGGCATCCGCCGATCATTGCGTCCATGTCGCCGCGCAGCAGATCCGGGAAGCGTGTATTGGCAAGGATGAGATCGTAGACCTCCGCGTTGAGCACGCCGTCGTCGACAAGCTTCATCGGCGGGATCAGTACACCCTCCTGGAAGACCTCCGTCGCGGTCTGCGACATGCTGCCAACGATGATGCCGCCGACGTCCTGGACGTGGCCCATTTCCTGTACGTAGGCGACCACGCCGGATTCGTCGAACACCGGAACCGTCAGGCAGATATCCGGTACGTGACCGATACCTCCGCAGGACTGGTAGGGATGGTTCCAGACAAAGACGTCGCCCGAGCGGATCTCCTCTTCAGGCCATCTCTGGAGGATGGGGTCGACATTCGCGGTGAACGAGACCGAGGCCACTGAGCGCCCACGCGCATCGTAGATGGCCGGCACGTGCTCGTTAGCCTCGCGCATTACCGTCGAGCGTGCGGTTCGGTCCACTTGCGCATCCATCTGCCGCATTGTGGATTCGATGGCGCCCTCGATGATCTCCAGCACCATCGGCGAGACCCGGACGCCCTCGGGGGCCGCGGCGGAGGCCGTGGTCGGTGACGTATGCGGAGGCAGGGAAGAAGATGGCATCGAGGGCAGTTCCCGGGGTTGTGAGTGAACACGTCGTGCGCGCCGTACTGTATAGCTGCTTGAAGCAGTCGCTTGATTAAAGCTTTCATGAAAGCTTTCTGTCAAGACTAGTGAGGTCAGGATACTCGCGCTACACTGCTGATGATGTTGCTCCCTGGAAAGTCTCGCGAGGCCGTCATGCCAGGCTGTTGCCTACAACAATCTCGTCTCCCCTCCCGGCTGTCGTGGACGCGCAGTGGTAAGCGCATGGGCCGCGCCTGGCTGATTACCCTGTTCGCCTGGGCTGTTTGCGCGTGCGGCGGAGAGGCGACCGAGACGGTACGTATTGGCGGAACGACTATTCCGGACACCACCGCCCATACCTACTGGCTAAAGCTGGCAGAAGATCTGCGCAGCCAAAGCGGAGGCACGATCGCCCCCACATTGTATGTGCTCGGCCAGCTCGGTTCGGACGAACAGATTTTCAACGCCACGCGTCGTGGCCGAGTCAACCTGAGCATGGCGGGTCATTTCTCGGTGTCCGCTGTAGTCCCCGAAATCGGTGTCGTCTCGATGCCCTACCTTTTCGAGTCCGAGGACGAGGTGCAATACGTGCTCTCGCGCCACGTACATCCGCTTCTTGCCGAACTCCTGGCCGAACGGGACATCGTCCTGCTGCAGACGCTGCCAATGGGCTGGCTGAACATATACGCGCAGCGACCGATCCTGGCGCCCGAGGATTTGCGAGGCTACCGCACGCGGGCCCCGGTGGACATTGCGACGACCGAGTTTCTGCGCGCGCTCGGTGCCGACCTGATTCCGCTATCCTCCGACGAGATCGTGCCATCGCTGCAAACCGGGCTCGTCAACGGCGGCGTCACTGTGAGTCTGCAGTACCACTGGGCCGGCATCGGCAGCGAAGCGCCGCACCTGTCGCTGACACAGCATGCTTTTCTGGTAAATTTCACAGTCGCCAATGCCGCCTGGTGGGAAGCGCTACCCGAATCGGCGCGTCAGTTGATCAGCGGGAGCCTGCCATCGGCGCAATGGTTTACCTGTGATCTACGCGCATCGGAACAACGTCTGATCGACGAGCTGCGAAACAATCCTCGAAATTACGTGCATGCGCCGGATCGCGAGCAGCTCGCCCGCTGGGAAACCTATGGGCACGCCGTTCATGCTGACATCGTCAGGCGACTCGGAGGGCGATCAGCGCAGATGCTTGAGGTGATCGAGACGGGCAAGCGCTCGTTCGCCGCGCGGCGCGCTGCAGGAGATAAAGAGGCGGTGGACGTCGACTGCGCGCGGGTGCTCGAGGGCGCTCTCTCAGGCGCAGATCACCAGGCAGGAACTAGCTCAGCATCCTATCCACATCAAGCAAATCAATGAACCGCCGATACGAGTTGAAGCCTGGAATCGGACCCACGCGGTCGATAATCGCAGCGTACGCCATGAAAATATGGAGATTCCTGAAAAGTGTCAGCATGGGAATCGCGTCGCGCTCTGCGGCCTCGAGCGGCCGCCGCGCTTCGTAACCCGCGATGAAGGCCCGATCAATCTCGGGATCAACCCTGTCGAATCGATTACGCCATAGAAAGCAGCTGATATCGCGCGCCAGACAATCCTGTGCGCAGTCATCGAAGTCGATCAAGGTCATGGCACCGTCATCGGCGATCATCACATTGGCAGGCTGCAAGTCTCCGTGGGTCATGCCCCGCGGCAGTTGCGATTCGGCACCGCGGTCGATCAACTCAAGACAGCGGTCCATGGCGGCGCGCACGGCGTCACGATCGGCGGGAGTTGATTCGAGCAGCGCTTCGAGAACCGCTCGCCTGTCAAGCAACCGCTGCCGGGTGTCGAAGACGCGCCGCTCTGCGCCGGAGAAATCCAGCCCGGCCAGATGTAATCCCGCCAGTTCCTTGCCTGCCCTCAGAGCCTGATCGCCAGTCATCGGGTGGCAGGACCGGCCATCCACCCATTCGAAAACGGTGAGATGTCGTACCCCTTCGGGCGCACGAAGACTGAAAAACGCCTCGCCGGCACCGTCACGCACCGCCGAATTGGCCGGAACCCCGTGATGCCTCAGGAACGCAAGAAAATCCAGCTCGTAGCGCAAGTCCTCGGGGTCACGAAAGTCGGCCTTGGCAACTCTCAGCGCAAGGCGCCTCTGCCCGTTCGCCACTGCGTAGATGTCATTCGAGCCCCGCGAGATAAGGCGACACTGGACAGCACCCGCAAGTCCATAGCGTCGGGCAATTTCGTCGGCGAGGGCCTGTGGATCGAGTGTCGAGTGGATAACCGGAAAATGATCTTCTTGCATGATAGCGACACCATGGACCAGGCCCCCACCATGATCTAGAGTCGCCCAGCACAGCGTCGGACACAACCATGACAGCCACAACCCGGCGCGCCGCTCATTGATCAGGTAACGTTGGTCATGGGCTTTCGTCTGGCAATTGTCGATACTGCGCTTCGGTACTGCAGAGGTATGGCCTGATGGACAGCACTCCGGGGAGCAAGGCTGTTGTCTCCGCAGGGATCCATGACATTGGCGTGGGCGTCACTGCCGAGCTGCTCGCCGGGCAGCTGACGTTCTGGAGAAGTCTGGGCTACGAACCAGCTCAGCGCGGCCATCTTCCTGCCGAGCATGCGGAACCGCTCTACGGCGTGGCCAGTGCGCTCGATTCCACCCTGTTGCGGCACCTGCAGGCACCGCAGGGTCTGGTGAGGCTCATGTGCTGGGATCGACCTGTCGGCCCCGGCCTGCAGATGGCAGGGCTACGGACCCGCGGTACACGCTGGAGTGTGCACAAGACTGACGACCTGCTTACCGTCAACAGTCATGCCCAGACACTTCGTTTGCAGGGGCGAGAGATCTCGATCGCCGGCCCGGTCATCAACGCGCGCTCTGCGCGTCCCCTGGAGGCGCAGCGCCCGTTCGAGTCCGAGGTCCCCTGCAGCTACAACCTGCAGATTTTCCAGCCACTGTCGCAGGTCGTGATCATGCAGCGACAGCATATCGATACCTCGGGCTACGGGACAATCAACCCTGGCGCCCTCCTGCGCACAAGCCAGGCATGCCATCTGGCCATCGTGATCGATGGCTTCCATGAGGCCTATGCCCGTTTCTACGAGCAGGCACTCGGCCTGCGCCGCAGCGGCGTGGTCCGGCTCGGCTACGAGCCAACCAGCGTCGCAACGATCATGTTCGATCTTCAGCCCGGAGAAGTGCTCACCGAGATCGATCTTGACGACCCATGCGGGCCTGGTGCTAAGCCCGGACGGTTACGCCTGTTCTTTGTGGAAGGCCATGAGCCGCTGCCGGACGCGACCCGTCTCGCAGAGCCGGGGAACCTCGGCTACAGCCTCTACGCTTACCGTACACGGGACGTCCACGGCGTCAGGGACCGGGTAATCTCAGCGGGCGCTGCCATGGTCACACAGATACTGCATGACGAATTCGGACTTCCGAGCTTCTGCTTTCGGTCGCCCGACGGGTATTACTGGCAAATCTCCGGCGAGAAGGCTTGAATTTCAATCGAACGCTCTGGAAGCGGGCATCCCTGGCTTTTCAGTCCGAGAGGTCACCGAAAATGGACCGGCACACATCCCTGATGTGCTCTGCCAGCACCTCTGCTGCCGCAGGAAGCGTGGAGCGGCGGCGCAAAAACAGGTAGCCGATCCGGGTACGCTCGAATTCGCTGCTGCGCAGCGTGCGCACCCCCCCCAGGTGGTCGGCGGTCGCCAGGAATTCTTCACTCAATAGAGAAATATGGTTGCAGCGTGTGATCAACGCAATGGTCAGCGATGTCGAGTCCGTTCGCACAGAAACCCTCGGACCAACCACCCCTTCGGCGTTGAAGACCTTCTGAATGTAGCGGAGCATGTCCGTGTAACGGTGCGACACCGCCCACGGCGCTGTCGCCAGGTCACTCAGCGCCACGTGCTGATTTTTGACAAGGGGGTGGCTGCGAGAGGCGACCACCATATCCCGATCCCTGAGAAGTCGCTCCGTCCGCAACTCCGGGTCAGGCACATAAGAAGATGGCGGTGAGCTCAGTACGAAGTCGAACTCTCCCTGCAGCATTTTCTCAAGAAGTTCCGCAGAGGTACCCTCGTGTGCGATGACCGTAAGGCCAGGGTGGCTGGCGTTGAGCCTGTCTATCGCCATCGGCACGATCCTGTGTGCACAACTGAATCCGACGCCGATGCGAACGATTCCCTTTCCCGCATCCTTGATGTCCTTGAGCTCCTGCGCCGCCATGCGCTCTTCGGCAAGAATCACCCGAGCCCGGTGTGCAAGGGCGTCACCATAGACAGTGGGCACCGCGCCGTAGCGTCCGCGTTCAAACAGCTGTACCCCCAGTGTGGACTCCAGCTTACGGATGCTCTTGGTTAACGCCGACTGGGAGAGTTCCAGCTGGTCGGCTGCACGCCCATAGTGACGACGCTCATAGAGCGCCAGAAAATGTCGCAGACTCCGGAAATCCATAAACCCCCACCGTGTGGAACGCCTCAGCTACCTGCCGTCTTTCTCAGCCCAATGTTGCACCGCAGGGTAGAACGCGCTTAGTCAAGAGTATCCCGATTTCTACGCGATTCCTATGCCGACATCCGATGATGCTGTTCCGATGAGGTAGGCGCACGGCCGACCGGCCGAGTTCGGGGTAACAGCGAAGATCCATTCGAGCCACTCATGGAACAAGGAAGCGCGTCTCATTGACTGCTTTCCGGCGCCCTGTAACTTCAATAAGACATGCAAGGTCAGATCTGCGCTTACGTCGAACCCTTGCAGAAGCGTGAACAGAACAAACATAGGAGGGGGCATGCGTATTTCATTGAACTCAGTATCCGAGGCGATTTCGACAACCGGTAATGGAGAAGCCATTTCAAGCAGGGCGTCAGCGCGCAGGCGGCTCGCGGCAGCCGTGGCGAGCGCGGTAGCGATCGGTGCGCCTCTGACAGCAACCCACACGTGGGCTCAGGACACGGAGGCGCCTGCGAGCCGCACACTCGACCAGATCGTTGTCACCGCCCAGCGTCGCGAGGCGGGCCTTCAGGATGCTTCTGTCGCGGTCAGCGCCTTTACCGGTGAGGACCTCGCGCGGCGCCAGATCGTGTCTGCCAACAGCATTGGTCTGTCGACGCCCGGTCTGGTCTCAACCGCCCAGATCGGGCAGCCCAGCGGGTCCTTGTTCTATTTGCGCGGCGCAGGACAGAACGACGCCCTTACCACGCTCGAGCCGGGGGTGGGGGTCTATGTCGATGACGTGTATATGGCTCGCGTCGTAGGGGTAGACAGGGCTTTCTACGACAGCGAGCGTGTAGAGGTACTGCGCGGGCCACAGGGCACCCTCTACGGGCGCAATTCGGTGGGCGGTGCAATCAAGGTCTACTCGGTACAGCCCAAACTGGATGTCACCGAATCGCACCTAGAGGCGGGCCTGGGAAATTACGACCGCCTCGAATACAAGCTCATGCACAATCAACCACTGTCTGACAAGCTCGCGTTTCGCATTGCGACCTCTGGTGAGTTTCAGGGGCGGGGGACCCACGCAGCACCCGCACTGGGCACGCGAGTCAATGCGCCGGACAAGTGGGGCGTCCGCGCGATACTGCGCTACCAGCCAACGGATCTCACGGATGTCCGCATTCGATTGGACTACAACGATTTTGGCGGCAAGTGTTGCTACGGCGCATCGCTCCCGGATACCGTCACATTGAACAGCGCGGGTCGTCCTGTCACTGACGGCAACTACTCCAGCCGTGATCTCTTCGTCTACTCGGGCAGCGCCCCCGCGCGAAATGACAGCACTGATTATGGCATCCACCTTAATGTGGACCATGACTTCGGAAACTTTACCCTGAGCTCGATTACTGCCTACCGCTACGCCGACCAGGACCTCCTTCTCGACTTCACAGGTGGTCCAGGTCAGTTCAACCAGACCATCGACCACCGGCAGTTCAGTCAGGAATTCCAGTTCGGTGGAAATGCATTCCAGGACCGCCTCGACTGGGTGTTTGGTGCGTTCTACATGCGCGACGACGCCGAAAATATCAGTGGCTTCGACCTGCAAAACTTGGGGTTCTTCCTCGGCGAGCAGCTTATAGACAACACCACGGACGCCTATGCATTATTCGGCGATATAAAGTATTCGTTTAGCGATCGCGTTCGCGGTATCGTCGGAGCGAGGCTTACCTACGAGAACCGCAAGCTCGACACGGCTGGATACCCAGGGCGCATCGGTACGGTGCCACCTTCCTTCACCACACAGACGCTGATCGATAATGGTATCCCCATGGATCGATCGTTCAACAACTTCAGCCCGAAGCTCGGGCTTGAGTGGGACCTCAATGACGACATGATGTTGTATGTCGTATGGAGTGAAGGATTCAAATCCGGCGGATGGAGTTCGCGCGTCTATGCGAATCCCGCTCAATTCAGCGCGCTCGACGAGGAACGGATCACCTCAACCGAGATCGGCTTCAAATCCGAGTGGGCCAACCGCATAAGGGTGAATATCGCCGCCTTCAATGCCGATTACGAGGACTTCGTGGTCAACCGGGTCTTCGTGACTCCTTCTGGCGCCGTGACGAGCCGGCTCAACAATGCGGCCGAAGCATACGTACGCGGCATAGAGCTTGAGGCGACCGCGGTGCTCTCGGATAATTTCTCCACTTTCCTGATGCTCAACAGGATGCAATCCAAGATCGAGCGCATTGAGGGCGATACCGGCCTCATCGAGCCCGGGAATAGAGTGAATAACACCCCGGAGTGGAAGGCACAGATCGGTCTGGACGGTGACTTTTCGGCACCCTCTCTGGGAGGCAACATTACGGGACGCGTTACGGTGTCTTACCAGGATCGATACTTTGCGGGCAATGAGAATCTGCCGCTCACTTTCATTGAGGAGTCAACGCGTCTGGACGCCTTCGTACGCTATGAGCGAGGCACTGGCGATTCCTGGTACACGGAGGTGTACTGCACCAATTGCGGGAACGAGAACTACTACTACGCGCGGTTGAACATTCCGCCGGGTCGAATCGCCTATGCGGCACCGGTCCGAATGTACGGGATTCGGTTCGGAATCCGGATGTAGCACTGCAAACACGCAGCATTGGAAAGCCGGCCGGGTGTCACCCGGCCGGCTTTTTTCATTCCATGGCCCCAGAGTTTGGTGTCGCGACCCCGCCCCCTGTGGAGACTTCCCCCTTACGATATTCCTCGAGCGCGTCTTGCACGAGCTTCAGCAGTGATTCCCCGGCTGGTCCGACGTCGGCTGCGATTCGCCAGGCGGCTTCTGCTGTCGGCTCGACCCATCCGGAGAGCTCGCTCTCGGTGAGTTCAATGAGGGTGACGCCTCGATTGCGCAACTCGCTTTCGTACACATCCAGAGCCTCGCGCGTCTCTCGCAACACCTCATCAACATCACCAAAGGCTCGTCCCAGCAGCGCCTGTTGCTCCGCGGTTGCAGAATCGAACCAGGCCCTGTTTGCCAACAACAGTCCCATATCGTAGCTGTGCCTCGTAAGCGTCAGCGACGGCGCATACTGCCATATCGTGAAGTAATAGGTTGCAAGCGTGGCGATCCCTCCAGTGATCATGCCCGTTTGCAATCCGGGGATGACTTCGTCGACTGCCAGGGGCGTGCCGTCTATTCCCAGCGCGGCTGCGAAGTGACGGTTGGCGACACCATGGGGAAGTCGCAGCCGCAAACCTCGAACCTCTGCGGAATCCCTGACCGGGGCGCGGGTGTAGACGTTTACCCAGCCGGCGTCAGAAAGGTAGAGGAGCTTCAGTCCCACTGCCTGCAGGCGCCGATCAAGCTCTTCTGGGATCACTGTACGGTAGATATGATCGACTTCGTCGGTGTTCCGAAACAGGTACGGCGCCGAAAGCACGGCGAGCTCTGGCAAGATGGTGTCAGAGCTCCATAAGCCGACAGATGCGATCTGGACACGGTTCCGCCTTAGGGCCGAGATCATCGCTTCCCCACCGCCCAACTGTTGACGAAGGAAGTATTCGAGCTGGACAGTGCCGCCCGATTCCTCCGCAACGGTCCGCGCAAAGCGCTCCCACTGACGATCCCATACGGACCCGGGCGAGACGCCCGACGCGACGCGACCGTGCAGCACACCGGCTACACGCTGCTCTTCGCCGCCAATGTCATCTCTGCCGCATCCAGGCAGAGCAAGCAGGGAGATGAGCGCCAAGGTGACCGCTCCTCGCACGGCCAGCGGGAGCTTCCTTTGCACTGACTTGTACTGCCATTGCGCTTCAACACCCAGAGCTAGCATGGTTCAAGGACTATCGAGGGCCGCGAGGTCACCTCCCACCTCAGCTTTGCCCTCACGGTAGTCGTCCAACGCCTCGCGCACCAGCAGCAGCAAGGATTCCGCAGCCGGACCAATCTCTGCCGCGATACGCTCCGCCTCGCCTTCAGACTGCCCGACCCAGCCTGCCAGTTCGCTATCGGTGAGTTCGACAAGCGTCACTCCACGCTCGCGCAGCTCATTTTCATAGGCCTTCAGAGCATCGCGGGTCTCGCGCAGTACCTCGTGGGCATCGCCAAAAGCCCGGCCCAGCAACGCTCTCTGTTCTGCCGTCGCAGAATCGAACCAGCCTCTGTTTGCCAGCAGCAGGCCCATGTCGTAGCTGTGCCGCGTGAGCGTCAGCGATGGCGCGTACTGCCAAACGGTAAAGTAGTAAGTCACAAGCGTGGCGATACCGCCCGCGATCATGCCGGTCTGCAACGCAGGAATGACTTCATCAACAGCCAGCGGCGTGCCGTCCATACCAAGCGCCGCCGCGAAGTGACGATTGGCGGCACCATGCGGCACTCTCAGTCGCAGACCTCGAACGTCACCGGCATCCCTCACCGGCGCGCGACTGTAGACATTCACCCAGCCGGCGTCGGAAAAATAGAGGAGCTTGAGTCCGACTGCCTCCAGCCGCCGATCAAGCTCGGCCGGAATCACACTGCGGTAGATATGGTCGACTTCCGCTTCGTTCCGAAACAGGTACGGTGCTGAGAGCACCGCGAGCTCCGGCAGTATGGTGGAAGAACCCCACAATCCAACGGAGGCAATCTGCACACGATTTCGTCTGAGGGCCGAGATCATCGCCTCCTCGCCGCCCAACTGGTGACGAAGGTAGTACTCAAGCTGGATACTATCGCCCGACTCTTCCGCCACGGTCTGCGCAAATCGCTCCCACTGGCGGTCCCAAACTGACCCCGGCGCGGTGCCCGAGGCGACGCGACCCTCGAGCAGACCTGCTGTGCGCTGACCCTCGCCGGTATTGTCATCCCTGCCGCAACCAGCCGAAACGAGCAGCGACGTCAGAAGCAGGGCACAGAATGCTCGCCGGTGCAGCGGAATCTGTGTTGCGTTGGTTTGCGCTGTCATGTTCAGGCTGTGCCTCCCGGAAGGATGCGTTGATCACCGGCAGCGCTACCGGCTGCTGGGTTGAAACAGGTGTTGGCTGATCCCAGCGTTCAGAATAAGGGCGTGCGCAGGACGGCACAATTCCAGCGGTGCCTGGCCTGATGAACGGTTTGCACATTTAAGAGCAATTTCCGGGAAAAGCTTATGAGCAGGAGGAGTCCCAGGACACCATTACCAACCGCCAGTGCGCCACTACCTGACCCGTCACGCATGTCGCATCCTCGATAGGCAGACGGCAAGAGATACGGGCACAGGAATGCGCCCGTACGGTCCCAGCTGCCGCCTAATGGCCTCGCGAGTTCCCCTTCTGTTTGGCCAACGCAGCCAGGAATACTGGAATCAAGCCCAGAAACAGGATGATCGGAACGATGATCTGCACCAGCGAGTCGCCGAAATATAGTGCGATCAACGCCACGATTCCGCCGAGTCCAACAACGGCAACCACAGGCTTCGTCGTCTTGAAGTGAACCCCAAACGCACAAACAAGCGCCATGATCGCTGCGATGAAGGTGATAAGTGCGGCCATAGGGGTTCCTCTCGAGGTGTGCAAGGCGCTGCCCCTTTGCAGATCGGGGCAGCGCCTCAATCGATTACTTCCGACATCAATCGAACGCGGCTAATGTGACGCAACCAGCGAAAGTTCCCACGCCAGCGACGACCGCCCCCTTGGCTCCAGTCCCGGCTGTCATGAGGGTGACTGCTGCGGCTACCATCGCGGCAGAGGCCGCGCATGCGGCAATCTCGTCGGATGTAACGGTGCCCGAGGAAGTCTTTATACCTCCTCCTGAGGTTTCGCCAAGCGTTGTTCCATGCTCCGGGCGACAGGCGGGATCATTACCCTGTGTCTCCAGCAAGAACATCTGATCCATGATCGAACCAGCAACGGGCACCCCAAAGCCTGATCCGAAATCATCGGTCGCCTGCACCAGCCCGCCACTCACATCGCGCAGTTCTTCGAATGCTAACGTTCTCATCGCTCACTCTCCTTGTGGAGCCGTCCCGCGGCCAGGCGGGCGGCTGAACCTTGACGCCTCAAGTGTCCGTCGCGTCGTGCATACGCGCAGGACACGTCTTTCATCTGAGCAGGGCCAGCGCTCTGGCGCCATGCCGATATCCTGCTCAAGAACACAGAAACGCTCCTTTCACTACTGCCGACTGCCGACTGCCTCCAGAGGCGTTACGCGATCCGTGTAACGGTACCGCTGTCTTCGCTTCAAAGCGCCCAGATCGGGGTGGCTGCCAGCGCCCTTGCTATACTCGCCCATCCGCCGAGGCGAGTTTGGGGCTCCCATGACGGACGACCAGTCAATCACCCGGCTGCTGGAGCGCTGGCAGGCCGGCGACGAAGACGCGTTCGCGGCGCTGGCGCCGATGGTCTATCAATCCTTGCGGCGGCTCGCGGCACGGCATCTTCGCAGCGAATCCCCCGGCCACACCTGGCAGCCCACTGACCTGGTGCACGAAGCCTTCCTGCAGATGGCAGACGCCGACGTCGACTGGAACGGCCGCGCGCATTTCTACGCTGTGGCCGCAAGACAGATGCGCCGTCTGCTGATCGATCACGCCCGCGGCAAACAGCGGGCCAAGCGTGGCGGCGACCAGATCCGCGTCACCCTGGTCGAGGATTCGGTCCCGGCAGATAACGCGAGCCTGGATCTGCTGGACCTCGACCGGGCGCTGCAGGGGCTGGCCCGCCAGGACGCCCGCAAGGCCGATATCATCGAGCTGCACGTGTTCGGGGGCTTGAGCTACGAGGAGATGGCGCAGCTGCTCGACATCTCGGCGGCCACCGTCAAGCGCGACCTGCGCTTCGCCAAGGCCTGGCTGACGCGCGAGCTGCGCACCGACGACGACGGCG
>JBGTIC010000116.1:0-14931 GCA_041745895.1 Gammaproteobacteria bacterium | reverse complement strand
CCGTCCCGAACGTCAAACTTCTGCTGCTGACCGGCGGCGTGCCGCTGGGCCCTCAACTGGCTTCGCTGACGCACGCACCGCACATCGTGGTTGGCACCCCCGGCCGCGTGGCCGACCTGCTGCGCCGGCGTGCACTGTCCCCTGCCGACATCGCGACCCTTGTCCTGGATGAAGCCGATCGCATGCTCGACATGGGTTTCGAGCAGACGCTTCACGAGATCATCGACCAGCTGCCACGCAAGCGGCAGACACTGCTGTTTTCGGCCACCTGGCCAGAGTCGATCAGGGAAATGGCCCGGACCGCGTTGCACGACGCGGTCGAGGTGATTGTGGACGACTTGGCCAGCCAGCCCGAGATTGAACAGTGGTTTCATGAAGTCAGTGCAGGCGATAAGCCGGCGGTGCTCGCGGGCCTGCTGGCTCAGCATCAGCCAGCCTCGAGCGTCGTGTTCTGCAATACCCGGCGCGATGCCGATACCCTCACCGCAGAACTTGTGGCGATGGGCTTTGCGACCGCAGCGTTGCATGGCGAACTCGACCAGCGCGAGCGAGACGAGGTACTGGTGCGCTTTGCCAACGGCAGCCTGGCCGTGCTCGTGGCCAGCGATGTCGCGGCCCGGGGACTGGACGTCAAGGATCTTGGCTGCGTGGTGAACTACGAGTTGCCGGGTGATCCGGACGTCTACGTGCACCGTATCGGTCGTACCGCGCGGGCCGGCAACCAGGGATTGGCCCTGAGCCTGGTGTCGGCCCGGGAGATGCCGCGGGCGCTGCAGCTGGCCGAGCATCTGTCGATGCCGCTGCGGTGGGCGCCTGGTGCAGCTGCACCTGTGAGTCCGGGGAACATACCGCGCGCGCGCATGCGCACCTTGCGCATCGAGGCAGGCCGCAGCGACAAGCTGCGCCCAGGTGACATCCTCGGCGCGCTGACCGGGGCTGCCGGGATTGCTGCGGAGCTGATCGGCAAGATAGACGTCTTCCCGACCCGCGCGTTCGTTGCGATACATAGTGACCACGCTGAACGGGCGCTACAGGCCTTGCGTGATGGCAAGATCAAGGGACAACGCTTTCGCGTAAGAAAGCTCTGATCCTGCAGAAGTAGTATCAGGCCAAGCTCTGAAGCCTTAGTAATGTGGCGGTCGATCGTCGCCGGGCTCGGCAGTCTCGGCCTGGGCTTGAGCCATGAGCTCGCGCGTATGCTGCAACTCCAGCCGGAGCTCTTCAATGCTGCGCTGCTGCCGGATGATCACCGCATCGAGCTGGTTTACCAGATCGTCCAGAAAGGCGTAACGGCCTTCCAGTTCCGTCAGTCGCGCTTCAAGATCTGCAGCATTCACCGATTTTCCTGTCCTACTGAGGGTGTTCATGATTCTGGTCCGCAGCACTGTAGCATCATCATCGATGCGGTCATCAGGCCATCAGCGCCACGGACTTGATCAAAGCGTACACCCGCTGTCCGGGCTGCAACCCAAGCTGCTGCACCGCCCTGGGCGTCACCTGCGCCAGGAGCAGCTGATGATCGAGCGTACGTGTGGCAACCAGACAATGTTCTTGCTGGCTGCACTCGATTCGTTCGATGGTGACCAGCAGGTGATTCTGGATGCTGGTGTGCTCTGGATCGTTCAATGCCAGGACCACATCCCGGGCGGGGATACGCAGTCGTATGGGCCGGTCCCCATGCATGCTCTGCGTGCGCGGCACCCATAGCGAGGCACCTTCCACACCAAATCGGCTGAGCCCTCCCGGTTCAGCTGGACCCAGCGAGCCCACGAGGACCGAGGCCGCACCCGCGTCGGTAAACAAGGGCGAGTCCGGGCGCGCCAGCGCCTCGTGCAACGTCTCGATCTGTTGGATGGCACCCTCGCGCATGAACACCACGCGATCGGCCAGACGCTCAACCTCGTCGGCCGCATGCGTCACCATGATGATGGGCACGCCGGCATCTGCGCCAAGGCGGGAAAGAAAGGGCATGATCTCGCGCTTGGTTTGCGAGTCCAGCGCTGAGAGTGGCTCATCGAGCAGCAGCAACTGCGGATTGCTCAGCAGCGCGCGACCCAGCGAGACTCGCTGGCGCTCCCCGCCGGAGAGCTGGTCGATCGACCGCTCGAGCAGGCCACCAATCTCGAGCATGTCGCTGACTTCCCGAAGGTGCAACCGCCGCAGTGCAGGTGCCGTGCGCGTATAGCCATACAGCAGGTTCTCGCGCGCAGAGAGGTGGGGCAACAGGCTGTGCTCTTGGAACACCAGCCCGATCCTGCGCCTGTGCAAGGGCACGAAACGGCGCTGCTGCTGCCAAACCTCCCGACCGAATCGCACCGTCGCGCCAGTGGCCCGATCGAGCCCGGCGATCACCCGCAGCAACGTCGTCTTGCCGCAACCAGAGCGCCCGAACAAGGCAGTCACGCCTTCCAATGGCAGGTCCAATGCGACATCCAGCGTGAACGCACCGCGTCTGAGCATCGCTTCGATGCTCAGGCTCATACTTTCGCTACCGTGAAGCGCCGGGTCATGCCGTAGACCAGGAACAGCGTGAAGAACGCGAACACCAGCAGCATCGCAGACAGCCGGTGAGCCGCTTCATAGTTCATCGCCTCGGCATGGTCGTAGATCAGCACCGAGAGCACCTTGGTCTCTCCGGGAATGCTGCCTCCGAGCATCAGGATCACGCCGAACTCACCGATGGTATGCGCGAAGGTCAGCGTCGCGGCCACCACGAAGCCGCCGCGTGTCAACGGCAGGATGACCGACACAAAGCGATCGAGCGGGCCTGCACCCAGGCTGCTGGCGACCTCGACGGGTCTTCGTCCAAGGTTGTTGAAGGCCTCTGTCAGCGGCTGCACCGCAAAAGGCATCGAGTAGATGACCGAGGCCACCAGGATCCCTTCGAAGCTGAACGCAAGATGCTGCAGTCCGATGGCCTCCAGCGATCCGCCGACGAATCCGCGAGGACCAAGGGCAATCAACAGATAGAAGCCCAGCACCGTGGGCGGCAATACCAGCGGCAGCGCAACGACGGCCTGCACTGCGACGCGGCCTGCCGAGCGGCCGCTCGACAACCACCACGCCAGCGGCGTGGCGATGACGAGCAATATCAGGGTTGTGTACAGGCACAGTCTGAAGGTCAGCTCGATGGCTTGCCAGTCCGCGGGACCGAGTCCGAACATTGGTGTGTTCCTGCCTACCTGGGCAGGACGAACCCGAAGCGTTGCATGATCGAGCGTGCGACCTCGGCCTCCATGAAGCTCGCGAATTGCAGAGCCGCATCGTTTCGGGCGCCTCGTTGCGTGACCACATAGCCTTGGGACAAGGGTTTGTGGAGCGCATCGTCGATCAGCAGGTGGGGGTGGACTGCCAGTTGCGGGAACAGCGCAAGCGACAGGGCAATGATGCCAATGTCGGCTGCACCCGACTCGACCATTTGTGCGGTGTGCGCGATATTCTCACCGAAAACCAACCTGGGTTCGACAGCAGCCCAGACGCCAGCTGACTCAAGTGCCTCCTGCGCGCGCATCCCATAGGGCGCGTGCGCCGGCTGCGCGATGGCGATTCGCCGGAGTCGCACGTCGGTGGCAAGATCCTGCAGCGTCAACGTCGATGCATCCAGCGTGGTGCTCCACAGCGCAATGCGACCGATTGCGTAGACCGACGGATCGGTGGCCGTCAGGCCTGCGGCCTGCAGACGTTGCGGGAAGGCAATGTCGGCCGAAAAGAACACATCATACGGGGCTCCGTTCACGATCTGAGTGGTCATCCTCCCGGAGGAGCCGTAGATGATGTCGAATTCAGTGTCGGGGTGCGCCTCGCGAAACTGCTCCGCGATATCATCAAGCGCGTAGCGCAGGTCGGACGCCGCCGCAACGGTAAACCTCTCGGCCAGCGCGACCGATGGCAGCGTCAGAAGCAGGCTCGCAATCAGCCCCGCAATTCGACTTGTCATGACGACGTCCGCTATATTTATAAGAATATAGCGAAAAATGTTATTCCAGTAGACACAGAGGGGTCAATGACGCAAAGCCCCGTGGCACTGAGCCTGAGAATCGATCTGCCTGGTGGCCGCTTCGGACCCGGCAAGGCCGCCCTGCTTCTGGCCATCGACGAGCATGGGTCCATCAGCGGCGCCGCACGTGTGTTGCGCATGTCTTATGCACGTGCGTGGAAGCTCACCGAAGCCATGAACTCTGCTTTTCGCGAACCGCTGG
Source organism: Gammaproteobacteria bacterium (assembly GCA_041745895.1). Lineage (GTDB taxonomy): Bacteria > Pseudomonadota > Gammaproteobacteria > Steroidobacterales > PWYM01 > PWYM01. The sequence continues at coordinate 10,732 of JBGTIC010000116.1, read as the reverse complement.
TAGAGACCTTCTCCGGTGGCAGCAGCCGCGGCGGCGCGCAGCTCACACCGGCCGGGAAGCAGGTGCTGAAGCTCTACACCTCGATCACTCATCACGCCGCCGAAGCAGCAGACAAGGATATTGCCCTGCTTTCGTCGATGAGCAGAATTGAAAAGAACAAACAAGCGCGAAACACCTGACCCTGGCGCTTGAAGGAGCAAGCATCATGCAGCGTTTCCCGAAGGCCTGACTGCGTTCTTTGATCACATCTGATGGATATGGTCACGAATCCACGGCAACAGTCGCGCAAATTCGCATTGGTTCGCTTCCAGCAACCCGATCAGGAATGCATGCGCCTGGTCGGGATCAACCACGAGGCGCCACCCGTTGAGCCTCAGGAAGACATCGGTTGCGAAGAAGGCCACGCGCTTGTTGCCATCCACGAAAGGATGGTTCATCAGCAACGACTCGAAAAGAGCAGCGGCCATCTCCGCTAGATCTGCGTAGTAGCCAGTGCGGGGCCGATACAGCGCACTTTCCAGCAGCCCCCCGTCCCGAAGCCCGTCTGCACCGCCGAAACGCGCGATGAGCTGAGCATGGATGGCCAGCACTTCGTCCGTGGAAAGATAGGCGACCCTAGCGGGCAAGCAGTTCCCCCAGGCGCCGGTTCTGCTCGATGGAGTCTTCAAGGTGCGCGAGGACTGCCGGGCGCACACGCCGGCGTGCCAGGTATTCGCTGATCGCCTCGGTAAGCAGGCCGGAGACGCTCTGATGACTCTCGTCAGCCATCGTCCGGAGTTCGTCCCACACCTGCTGGTCGACTTTGGAGCTGATCTTAATAGCACTCATGACGGCCACTTTATCTTGACGTTTCTGGATATGTCCATCTTACCACGCAATCCCGTAGTCATCCCCGTAATCACTCGCCGCGCCGTGCATAGCCCCATGCTCGTGGTCGAACCAGATCGCGGTGGTCGGGTTGTAGGTGCGTTCGACCAGTTCCACGTCGTAGCCCAGCTTCTCGAGCCGTGCGCGCGTAAAGGCTGAGACCTGGGGGGTCACCTCCAGGCGTCCGGGTTCAGCCTGATGGGCACCGAACGAGCTCTGCATCTGGTAGCTGATGATGTGGCCCAAGCCTTCGGCGGCCTGCTGAACGTTCATGCCCCACTCCACCATGTTGAGGAAAAACTGCAGCAGGTTCTGGTCCTGCGAATCTCCGCCCTGGACAGAGAAAGCCATCAGCGGCTTGCCGTCTCGCAGCGCCAGCGTCGGTGTGAGCGTGACGCGTGGACGCTTGCCGGGCTCCAGCACATTGAAGGGATTGAGCCGTTTATCGAGCACGAAGCTTTGCATGCGCTGGCTCAAGCCTACGCCGGTGTCGCCGGCAACGAAGGCAGGAATCCAGCCGCCCGAAGGGGTGACCGAGACCACCCAGCCTTCCGCATCAGCAGCCTGGATCGATGTGGTGCCGGCGAAGAAGCCCGCATCATCGTTTACCACGCCGGCCTGCTGAAAGCCCTCGACACCGCGTGCCTGCGCCGCCGGTGGATTGGCCTGCCACTGCTGCCGCAGTTGCTCGAAGGGGTTGGTCTCTCCCTGAAATGGATAGGGATCACCGGGTTTGAGGTCCTGGATCTGCTCATCCATCGATATCAGTGCGCGACGCTCGCGGGCGTATTCCTTTGACAGCAGGCCCTCAACGGGTTCGGCCGGCGGAAAATACGGATCGCCGTAATAGAAGTCACGGTCGGCAAAAGCCAGATTCATGGACTGGTAGAGCGTATGAATGTAGCGCGTCGAGTTGTAGCCCATCGCCTGGAGATCAAAACCTTCAAGGATGTTCAGCGCCTGGAGCATCACCGGCCCCTGGGTCCAGGTGGTCAACTTGAAGACATCGATGCCGCGATAATTGGTGCTCACCGGTGTCTCGATGATGACTTCCCATTCGGCGAGGTCCTCGAGGGTGAACAAGCCGCCGTGTTCGCGGGTGGCATGCACGATCTCTTGCGCGATATCGCCGCGATAGAACCGGTCATAGGCGGCATAGATGGCCTCGCGGCGATTCTTGCCCGCAGCCAGTGCAGCGGCTTCCGTTTCCACCAGCTTTTCCAGCATGGCCTTGAGCTCGGGTTGACGAAAAATCTCCCCGGGCGCCGGTGCTGCACGCTTTTCCGGATCCTGCGCGTCGTAGTGCGGCAGAAATACGCGCCGTGAGTCGGGCCACTGTTCAAGCACCTCACGCTGGCGCTCGATGAATTGTGCCTGCGTGGTCTCGATCGGGTAGCCCTCGGCCAGGCGGATGGCCGGTGCGAGCACCTCGGCCAGACTGAGCTTGCCGTATTCGGCGACCATCACCATCAGACCGCCCGGCGTACCCGGCGTGACCGCCGCCAGGGGTCCGTACTCGGGGGGATACACCATGCCCTGCTCAAGAAAAAACTCGGTCGTAGCACCCGTAGGTGCCACACCCAGTGCATTGATGCCGAGCACCTCTTCGCTGTGCGGGTTATAGATCAGTGCCTGGGTTTCGCCACCCCAGCCGAGCACATCCCACATCGTCGCGGTCGCAGCCAGCATCGCGGCCGCTGCATCGACGGCGTTGCCGCCCTTCTGAAAGATCATCGCACCAGCGGTGGCGCCCTGCGGCTTGCCGGTTACGACAACCCACTGCTGGCCGAGCAGCACCGGACGACTGGTCTTTTGCGCCAGCGCACCCAGCGCTGCGGCAAAGGCGAGAGCACCTACAACACCGATCATCGTGCGCCTGAGGATCAGGCCTGGATGCGTCGCGTACATGGTGTGATTCCTCGATTGTCCTGCCGGAGCACAAACTCTAAATCACGGCTGCGGTGATTGCGATACGATCGACGCCGGGCTATGCGGAATATCTTCGTGATCGCGGCGCCAGACGGCACGCGCATCCAGCTCGTGGAACTCGGAGGCGTTGCCCCGACTTAGCCGCGTCACGTCGTCGAAGTGCAGATCGGGCGCGGCGAAGCCAGGCAACCCGATGCGAAGCTAGGGGGGGCCCGGCGCCACGGTCGTCTCGCGCGCCGATACACCGGCGGTCAGCACGAAGCGCATCGCATCCTCCATCGGCATACGGACCGGATGCAGCCGCGAGCGTGGCAGCAGCAGCGTATAGCCGCCTATCTGGTAACTCATCGGGAAATATACGGCGACTTCGCTGTCGTCGCCCAGATCCGGAAACTGCGAGAGATCTTCTCGCGTGACGAAGCCCATCAATTTCATCGCCGGCTGATCGAACTCGACAACGACCACCCGGTTGAAGTGTTCCCCGGCGCCGCCGGAGACCAGACGCATGAAGTCACCCAGCGCGCCGTAGATGGTTTTCACCAGCGGGATGCGGTTCAACACGCTGTCCCACCACTTGAACAGGCTACGGAACAGCAACGCCTTGGCCATGAGACCGACTACAAGCGTCAGGCCGATGCCCAGCAGGATGCCCAGACCCGGAAAGTAATAGCGTTCCGAGATGATCGCCGAATACATGCCGCCGAGAAATGTCTCGAAGGCAGCGCCGATCCACCAGAGGACCCAGATGGTTACAACGATCGGCAGGACTACCGCCAGGCCAGTCAGAAAAATGGTACGCAGCTCGCGAAACGTTATCATGATGGCATCCATAGTAAGCCAGCGCGTACCATACCTCAGGAGAGCACACCTCATGTCTGGACCACTGCCCGATACAGGGGCACCCGCATGACTGCAGCGTCTGGGCCGAACGTGGATCGCGCGGCTGGCGACTTGGCCCGCATCGTCGGGGCCGAACAGGTCATCACCGACCCGCGCGAATGCGCGGTGTTGTCGAACGACATCTTCATCTGGGAGGATGCCGTCCCCGCCGAGCTCGTAGTCCGACCGTCCGACACTCGCGAAGTAGCCGAAGTGATGCGCACGCTCGCCAGTCACGGGCTTTCCCTGTATACCCGCGGCGGCGGCATGTCCTACACCAAGGGCTATGTACCCACCGGCGCCGGCACGATACTGCTGGACATGCGCCGGCTCGACACGGTGCACGAAATCAATTCTGGTGACCGCTATATCGTAGTCGGCGCCGGGGCAACCTGGCAGTCGGTCGCCGAGGCGCTGAAACCGCATGGCCTGAAGGTTGCGTTCGGCGTGCCATTTTCAGGGGTGTACTCCACCGTCGGTGGGGCGCTCGCCCAGGGGGTACCCTCAGGCAGCGCCGGGGTACTGGGTCTCGAGGTGGTGCGCGCCGATGGTTCGGTGCTGCGCACGGGATCGTGGGCACGCAAGAACTCACATGGTCACGCCGCGCCATTCTTTCGCGAATACGGCCCCGATCTCACCGGGCTTTTCCTGGGAGATACCGGTGCGTTCGGAGTCAAGACGGCGGCAGCCTTGCAGCTGACACGAATGATGCCGGCCGCAGCTCACGCATCGTTCGCCTTCGAGACTTACGAGGAAATGGCCGCCTGCATGATCGCGCTGGGTCCATACGACTTCATTACGCGTCGCATCGGACTGGATCCGTTCAAGAGTCAGAATTCGGTGAAGGTCGGTTTCAAGGAAGCGCTGAAGACGCTGGGCGATGTAACGACGTCGGGGTCCACGTTGCTGTCGGGGCTCAAGGACTCGATGAAAATGGCCAGCCGGGGCAGCAATTTCATGGCAGGCGTGAAATGGTCACTGCATTTGTCCACCGAAGCCATCAACGAGACTGTGGCCGAGGCGCAGATTGGTTGTATCCGGGCGATCTGCCTGCAGCACGGGCGAGAGATCGCGAACTTCCTGCCGCGGGCGATGGACGCCAGGGGCTACTCTGTGCGTGGCTTCCTGGGCAGGCAGGGCCAGCGCTGGGTGCCGACCAATTCCATCTGGCCGCTCTCGCGCGCCGTGGAAATCGCCACCGCCGTGCAGGCGTTTTTCGATGCGCGCCGTGCCGACATGGACCGGCTCGGATTTCAGGAGTCCTACATGAGCGGCTATGGGCCAGGCTATTTCCTTTGCGAGCCGAGCTTCTACTGGCGCGATGAGGTCAGTGAGTTGCACTTGCGGCATCTTGGCGCTGACGAGGCGGAGCAGTTTCGAAATCTGCAGCCAAACCCGGAGGGTCGCGCCTTTGCAATAAAGCTGCGCCGCGAGCTCGCCGAGTTCTTTTTCGCCAAGGGCGCAGTGCATGTGCAGATCGCCAAGTTCTATCAGTACCAGGCGTCCCTGGACGAAGGCAGCACGCGCCTGCTCGCTGAGTTGAAGCGACTGCTCGATGTCGATGGACGACTCAACGCCGGGAATCTTGGGCTCTAGGGGGGCGGTCTCGACTTGCAAGCTCTGAGGGCCCGTCCTATGCTTGAATTCGGTGCTTCTTGCATGTGAAAGCCGTGTTGTGACTGTTGTCCTGTCAATCATGTGTGCCGACGGCGTCGTCATCGCCGCCGACAGCCAGATCACCGATTCCGACCGGGACATGAGCTTCCCGGGCCAGAAGCTCCACCCCCTGGGTGACCACGCAGCGTGGGCGGGCAGCGGGGCCCGAGGCGTACTCACCGACGTCGACAAGGCCTTGGATGCAGCTGCCCGGGAGGTATTGGCTGCCGACGAGGTCAGCCATGCCCTCCAGGAGCTGGCCGTGCCGATCCTGCGACGCCACTACGATCTGTTCATCACCGATATCCCGGGTGAAGATAACGAGGGGACCCCTTCGGCTTATCTATTGGCTGCCGGCTACAGCAAAGGCGAACCGTTCATCGTAGAGATCAACCCCAACGGCATGGTCAGCCGCTATGAAGACATCGGCTTCCACGCGATCGGCAGCGGCGCGCCCATGGCGCAGCAGGCCGGGGCGCTGCTGGCCCACTTCCGCATGGTCGACAGACCCGTGGACTACGGGGTGCTGGGGGCGGTCCGCGTGATCGAGGCGTTGAGCATCACCTCGCCCAGCGTAGGCCTGGAGATCAACGTGGCGCGAATCACCCCTGACGGCGCCCACCACCTTGAGGAAGACGAGATCGACGCGGTTCGAAAGGACGTCAAGCGCTGGATCAAGGCAGAACACGAACTGCTGGACGGCCTGCTGGACTGACCTCGCCTCTCGCTTCCCTGCGCGCAAAGTGGTTGACCGGTTTCTCGCCTGAACGTCTAACTGCCGCCGGGGGAGAGCGAGAACTGATAGCCATGCTGTGCGAGCGGCTCGCGCTCCCCGACACGGTAGGTATCCACCTGCATCACCCCGGAATCATTCAGTGTGAAGACACGGAACATCGGATCATGCCGCGTTTCGTCGGGGATTTTGGTGCGTTCCAGTGCGGGAATGTGCAGGTAGTGCACGCGCCCTATCCGCTTGGAATGGTTCACGCGGTCCATGTCCATGTGCAAATCGCCGGAAATCACTGCCGACAGATTCGACTGTGCAAGCACTTCCGCGAATCCAGGGTTGTCGATGCCTTTGTCGGCATTCTCCGGGTAGGCGCCGACCTGAGCGGAATGCACGATCAACAGCACCGGCTTCGGTGCGACGCCTTGTATCTGCTCGAGGATCCAGGTGATGCCGTCGTCATCGAACTGGCGACTGAAATCCGGCGAGGCGTAAACCATCGCTACGGTTTCGTGGTCCTGCACGTAACGGAAGCTGTCGATCTCAACCCGGCCGTCGTTCCAGCGGTTGGCGAATTCAAGGAAGCGCTCGACCGTGCTGCCATACTCCTCGTTACCCATGATGGGATAGAACGGCAACGTGAGCTGCCGCAGCACCTGCGTCGCGTTTTCATACTGGATCAACGTACCTTTATGGGCAATGTCGCCCACACCCACGACGAAATCCATGCCGCGATCCGCTGCAAGTGCATTCACGTGCTTCACGGCCGCCTCCAGGTTGGGGAACTCCGGTTCCGGCTTCGGCTCGGCATCGCCGAGAACGGCAAACCGCAGAACTACCTCGCTTTCCGGGCCGGCCTCCAGCCCGTCACAGGCCGTCAGAAAAACGCACGTGGTAACGAGGGCGACTAGCGGGTAACGCAGACTGAATTCCATGGCTTCCTCCAAAAAAAATGAACTCTGAAGACTAACGCCTAAATCAATGATTTTATTGGCGGAGAGGGAGGGATTCGAACCCTCGAACGGGTCGCCCCGTTGCCGGTTTTCAAGACCGGTGCATTCAACCGCTCTGCCACCTCTCCGGCGCAAGCCTGCGGTCGGGAATTCTCCCGGCCGACGCGGCCTAAAGCAAGGCTGGGGAGAATTGGCGAAGCCCAGCTGTCATATGGGCGTCACCGGACGGTGTGATACCATCCGAGCGGTAAGGAACTTTAGTCTTTTCAGGAGGAAACCAGATGCAGCCACGTCGTTATGGTCCAGAACAGGTCATCGCCCGGCAACCCGGCGCGACCGACGTGCTCTCCACCAATCGCGTCCTGCGCAACACCTACATGTTGCTGGCGGCCACGCTGCTTTTCAGCGCCGCAATGGCTGGCGTGGCAATGGCCACCCAGATGCCATACCTCGGGCCCTTCATCACTTTGGGTGGCTACTTCGGCCTGCTGTTTCTGACCCATTTCACGCGCAACTCGGCAATGGGCCTGGTCAGCGTGTTCGCACTGACCGGTTTCATGGGCCTTACGCTCGGCCCCCTGCTGTCGGCCTACCTCACGCAGGTGCCCAACGGCGGCCAGGTGATCACCTCCGCACTGGCGACTACCGGACTGGCCTTTGTGGGACTGTCGGCTTACGCGGTGAAGTCGGGGCGGGATTTCAGCTTCCTGCGCGGGTTTGTGCTCATCGGCGTCATCGCGCTTCTGGGCGTGATCATTTCCAGCCTGTTCTTCGATCTGTCGGCGTATGCCTCAGTGATCTCGGGCGCCATTATCATCCTGATGGGCGCGCTGATCCTGTTTCAGACCGGGCAGATCGTTAACGGCGGCGAGACCAACTACATCATGGCCACGGTCACGCTGTACGTGAGCATCTACAACATCTTCGTAAGCCTGCTGCAGCTCTTCGGCATGGCCGGCGACGACTGACGCGCCCGGCGCTTATCGTCCGCAAAACAGCTACCGGCCTGGAACCAGATGCGTTTCAGGCCGGTTTTTTTTGGGTCGGTGAATCAGGCGTGGATGATCTGGACGCCGCCCATATAGGGCTGCACCACGCGCGGAATCCCAATGCTGCCGTCGGCCTGCTGGCCATTTTCCATCACCGCAATCAGTGCCCTGCCCGCCGCCACGCCGGAACCATTGAGCGTATGCAGTAACTCCGGTTTGCCAGTTTCCGGGTTGCGCCAGCGCGCCTGCATCCGCCGCGCCTGGAAATCCTCGCAGTTGCTGCACGATGAAATCTCGCGATACTTCTGCTGCCCGGGCAGCCAGACCTCCAGGTCATAGGTCTTGCTCGCGCCGAAGCCGATATCCCCGCTGCACAGCGCCATCACCCGGTAAGGCAGCTCCAGCAGCTCCAGCACCCGGCACGCGTGTCCGGTCAGTGCCTCGAGCGCCTCGTAGGACTGCCCGGGTGGCACCAGATGGACAAGCTCCACCTTCTCGAACTGGTGCTGGCGCACCATGCCCCGCGTATCGCGACCGTAAGAGCCAGCCTCAGAGCGGAAACACGGCGTGTGGGCCGCAAGTTTCAGCGGCAGCTCATCCGACTCGAAGATCCGCTCGCGGGCGAGGTTGGTCAGCGGCACCTCGGCGGTGGGAATCAGGAAGTAGTCATGTTCGCCTTCCAGCGCGAACAGGTCGGCCGCGAACTTCGGCAGCTGACCGGTGCCTTCGAGCGCGCGCCGGTGCGCGATGTAGGGTACATAGGTCTCGACGTAGCCGTGCTCGCGCGTGTGCACGTCGAGCATGAACTGCACCAGCGCGCGATGCAGCGACGCCAGCGCGCCTTGCATCACCGAAAAGCGTGCGCCGGTGATGCGTCCCGCCGCCTCGAAATCCAGCTGCCCCAGCGCTTCCCCGAGTGCGACATGATCCCTGGGCTCGAAGTCGAATACCCGCGGCTCGCCCCAGCGTCGCAGCTCCAGATTCGCCGACTCATCAGCGCCTTCGGGCACGCTGTCATCGAGCAGGTTCGGCAGACCGAGCAGCATCTCCTCCAGGGCCTGCTGGACCACACCCAGTTCTTCATCGGCCGCCTTGAGCTCCTCACCCAGGCGTCCGACCTCGCCGAGCAGCGGTGCGATGTCTTCGCCACGCCCCTTGGCCTGACCGATCGCTTTGGAACGGGCGTTGCGTGCGTTGCGCAACTCCTCGGCACGCACCTGCACGGCCTTGCGGCGAGCCTCCAGGGCATTGAACCCATCGATGTCCAGCGCCACACCCCGGCGAGCGAGATTCGCGGCGACCGCATCGATGTCGTGTCTGAGTCGTTTCGGGTCGAGCATGAGGTTTCCAGTGGTGTTGGCTGTCGTGTCGTTGTAGCCGGCGCTAGCGACCTCGCGCCTGTTCGTTTCGCCGCCGAAGATCGATGAGCTTTTCGCGGATCTGCTTTTCCAGCCCTCGATCCTGCGGCTCATAGTAGCGCCGGCCGATCATTTCCTCGGGCAGATAATTCGCGCCGGCGGCAAAACCGTCGGGTTCATCATGCGCGTAACGATAGCCCTTGCCATAGTCGAGCTGCTTCATCAGCCGCGTGGGCGCATTACGAAGTGCCAGCGGCACTTCCAGCGAACCCAGCGCCTGCGCATCAGCGTGCGCGGCGTTGGCGGCTGCATACACCGCATTGCTCTTGGCCGCGCACGCAAGGAACACCACGGCCTGGGCAATCGCCAGCTCGCCTTCCGGACTGCCGAGACGTTCGTACACCTCTGCTGCGTCCAGGGCGATACGCAGCGCCCTGGGGTCGGCATTGCCGATGTCCTCCGAGGCCATGCGCAGCACGCGGCGGGCCAGATAGCGTGGGTCGCAGCCGCCGTCGAACATCCGGTAAAGCCAGTACAGCGCAGCATCGGGGTCCGAGCCGCGCACCGACTTGTGCAGCGCCGAGATCTGGTCGTAGAACGCCTCGCCCTGGCGATCGAAACGTCGAAGGCTGGCGCCCAGCAGCTGAGGAAGCGCCTCAGCCGTCAGGCGACCCGGGGGCTCGGCGGCCATCGCGAGCTCTGCGGCGATCTCCAGCAGCGACAGCGCGCGGCGCGCATCCCCATCCGCCGCGGCCACGATGCCGGTGAGGACGGCCTCGTCGAGCGACAGCGCAGTCTCGGCTCCGAGTCCGCGCTCGGCGTCCGCCAGTGCGCGATCGAGCAGTTCGCGCAGTACCCCCTTGTCAAGCGACTTGAGTACATGCGTGCGGGCGCGCGAGAGCAGCGCGTTGTTCAGCGCAAACGAGGGATTCTCGGTGGTGGCCCCGATAAAGGTCAGCGTGCCGTCCTCGACGTAAGGCAGGAAGGCATCCTGCTGGGCCTTGTTGAAGCGGTGCACCTCATCGAGAAACAACACCGTGGGACGATCGCTTTGCGCACGCACCTCTTTGGCCCGAACGACGGCAGCGCGCACGTCCTTGACACCGGCCATCACCGCGGATAGCGCAATGAACTCAGCCTCGCAGGTGGCGGCCACCGGACGCGCCAAGGTGGTCTTGCCGGTGCCCGGTGGTCCCCACAGGACAATCGAATGCAGACTCTTGCCCTCGGCCATGCGCCGCAGCGGCCGGCCCACGCCCAGCAGGTGATCCTGCCCGAGGTATTCATCAAGACTGCGCGGACGCATGCGCTCGGCCAACGGCGCACCGGGTGCGACGCCGCCCGCGCGCTCAGGCATGCTGCAACCCGACGCGG
>JBGTIC010000115.1:0-5984 GCA_041745895.1 Gammaproteobacteria bacterium | reverse complement strand
AGCCGCAGCAGCGCCGGGTGTCGCGCGCTGGTCAGTCAATGGGGCAGGGTCGGCACGCTGCGCTGCAGTCGACGGGCTGCGCTGGGCGTCGACGACCACTGGCGTGAGCATCAGCAGGTAGCCGCGTTCGAGTATCGGTGTGCCGGGACAGTTGACGCTGACCGAAAGATCGACGATCGGCTCGCGCAGCGGCAATCGGCCGTCGATCAGCAGACGCTGGTTCACGCCGCTGCCGCTGATGCGCAAGCCTGCCTCATAGGGGATGCTGGCGCGTGCACCGGCCGTGACGTCGGTGGCAAGTCGTATGCAGCCGGGCAGCACACGTTCGCCCGGCGCCAGGCCGAGCGGAATCTCGGCGCGCAACGGCTGGCCGAGATAAGACAGCAGTTCCACCTGTCCCAGCGACAGTGCGTATGCCGGCGGCTGGGCAAGCAGCGCCGCCACGGCAGCGGCCAGCACAGCAACACGCCGATGCGTGGAATCTGTAGTGAGCTCAGGCATGGGACCCAAGGCTAGTCGCCGGGCAGTCGCGGCATCGTGCACCAGTTCGGATTTCTCCGCACGGCGGTCGAGACGACCGGCAAACTGTGAACCAGGTCGCACTTCTAGTCGCCGTACGCCAAGGATGCGGCGGTCACGCGATCGTCCGCAGCATGGTGGTGTCCTCGAGCACGACATCGGGCTCCTGGATGTAGTGACCCTGCATGTAGGACACGCCGAGCTGGAAGAGTACGGCCATCGTGTTCGCGTCCTCGACCCGCTCGGCAATGGTCAGCACCTTGTGGTCGCGCGCGGCGGTGACCAGTTCCCGTACTTTCTGCTGAAGCACCTCGTTGCGCGCAAGCCCCTGCATCAGGGAGCCGTCGATCTTCACGTAGTTCATCGGGATATGGCGCAGCACCTGCATGGGATCGCGGCCCGTGCCGAAGTGCTCGACGGCGAACTGGAATCCCAGACGGCGCAGTGCGCCTGCCATGGCCTTGGATTCCTTCAGGTGATGGTGGCAGACCTCTTCGGTGAGCTGGAAGCACAGGCGCTGCGGCTGAGCCCCGGAATTGCGCAGCTGGTTCTGCAACCAAGCCGGCAGTGTTGGGTCCTGCAGCGTGTCTGCGGACAGGCGCACGAACACGCGCGAGGGCTTGCGGCTGATGGCAAATGCCATCGAACTGCCTATTACCCAGCGATCGATGTTCTTCATCAATCGATTGCGCTGGGCTGCAGGCATGAACTCGCCCGGCAGGATTTCGCTGCCGTCCTCGCCGATCATGCGCACGAGCATGTCGTAGAGGCCCTGATGCGAGTCCTGCAGGCTGGCGATGGGCTGATGCACCAGGCGGAAGCGATTCTCCATGAGTGCGGCCTTGATTCGACGCACCCAAACCTGATCCTGCTCCATTGCGCGCGTGTCATCGGCCACGGCATCTGGCATGCGCAGCGCATTGCCACCGGCGCTGCGAACCTGTCGACAGCACCGCTCGGCCTGGTCGAGCAGTACATCCAGCGTTTCAGCCTGGCGCCCGCTCTTGGACAGACCGGCACTGCAGGTCAGGCTCAGTGACCGCTCACCGAGATCGAACACCTCGGTGGCGATTTTCTGCAACACGTTGTTGGTCCAGGCTTCGCAGTCGCCCATGGTGCCGCGCTCGAGCAGGATCGCAAAGCCATTGCCGGTGATGCGGCCTGCCAGGTCGGCGGCGCCGAGCTGGCTTGCGATCACCCGTGCCAGCGCATCGAGCAATGCCTCGGTTTGCAGGGGGCCGAGTTCGTTGCGCAGGTCCAGCAGTTTGTCCGGCCGCAACCAGGCCAGCGCCCGCACACCACCCTTGACCTGTTCGCCGACGCGTTTCTCGATCGCTTCGAGCAGTGCGCGTCGGTGATAAAGACCGGTGCCGGCATCCTTGTGGAGCATCTCCGTGACCGCGGCCTCGGGATCGGCGTGGTCGGCGCGTTCGCGCGGGACACAGATCTGCACGGCGGCCTCGCCATCGAACCGGGTCATCTCCAGCTGGAGATCCAGCGGCAGCGAGGAGCCATCGGAAACCTGCGCCTCCACATGCACGCTCTGGTCTTCCCACTTGCCCTGACTGACTGCAACCAGTGCGCCTTTTAGTATGGTGTGGCTGTCGGGTTCGAAGAGGTCCATCAAGGGCTCACCGACCAGGGCATCTTCGGCTTCCAGACCGAAGAGCTCCAGCCACGCAGGATTCACGCTCACGACAATGCCTTCCTGAGCGACTGCAATGGCGTCGGCCGAGCCCTCCATCAGGGCCTGGACCTGCTTGCGATAGTGAGTGGCCGACAGTTGCGTGTCCTTGAACGCACGCTCGAGGCGGAAAATTCGCAGCTCGCGTGCGACGACCGCCTGCAGTCGACGTTCGTGATCCAGCGACACGACATCCTGGGCACCCGCCGCCAGATCCTGCGCCATGACCTGTTCATCGACCTGCCGGCGTACGATCAGCAGCGGCACGCCTGGCGCGCCATGGTTACGCGACGCAATGACGCCCGCGATATCGCCGGAAAATTCGTCAGCGAAGTGGAGGACCATTTCCGGTGCGATCTGTATCAGCGCATCCGGAAGATCGTTGAGATCCGACAGCCAGCTGCAGTGCACGGGATGACGCGCGTCGCGCAGGGTCTTGTTGACGGCTTCTACGTGATCCTGCTTGCGCGACAGCACGATCACCGGTATCCCGACCTGGCTGTTCAACGCAGCGTTCTCCATGGATGCAAGCCGGGCCGCAAGGGCCTGCGGCGCTGGGGCTGAGGCGAGGAGTCTAGCAGGCGCCCGCCCGGCGACCGCGACGCAGTCCACAGCTTTGCGAAGTGGTTCACACGACAGGCTTGCGCCGGCCTGTGGCCGACCCCCGGTCAGGCCAGGACGGTCTTGGCGGGGTGACCCGGCTGCTCCCGGGCCAGGCGGGGCACCAGATAGCCAGGCAGACGGGCCCTCAGGGCGGCGATCAGGGCCAATGCCTCCGACTCCGCGACGTTGAAATGCGCCGCACCGGCGACCGGGTCGAGCAGATGCAGGTAGTAGGGCAGCACGCCCAGGTCGAACAGTCGCGTCCACAGCTGGGCCTGAGTGGCAACGTCGTCGTTGATGTCGCACAGCAACACGGCCTGATTGAGGAGCATGACCCCTGCCGAACGCAGGCGTGCGAGTGCGGCTTCCGCGCTCGCATCGAGTTCGTTGGCGTGGTTGACGTGCAGCACGATGATCGGCGGTCGCTTGAGCAGCGCGAAGGTGGCCAGCAGACTGCGGTCTACGCGCTGCGGCAGTACCACCGGCATGCGCGTGTGCAGACGCACGCGCTGGAGGTGCGCGATCTCGCCGATCTGCGTGAACAGCGCCGCCAGACTACGATCCGCGAGCATCAGCGGATCGCCGCCGCTCAGAATCAGCTCACGCAGCGTGGGGTCGGCGCGTAGCGCGCTCAGTGCCGTTCGCCACTCATCCGCGGCGGCCTGGTGATCCGCGTAAGGGAAATGGCGCCGGAAACAGTAGCGGCAATGGATCGCGCAGGCAGCGGTGCTGATCAGCAGCAGCCGGCCGGCGTATTTCTGCAGCACTCCCCCGCCCCTCACGGCAGCGGTCTCTTCCAGCGGGTCGCCGACGTAGCCCGCGACGGCCAGGTCTTCTTCGCGGCGTGGCAGAACCTGCAGCAGCAGCGGATCGCGCGCATCCCCCGGACGCATGCGCGCCAGCGTCGCCGGAGGCACCAGCACTGGAAAATCACGCGCCGCCTGCGCAGATACCGCGACGTCTTCGGGGCTCAGTCCCAGGGCCTCGAGCAGCACATCCAGACTGCGGATCGCCAGGCGCATCTGCTGCTGCCAGGCGTCGGGCGCAGGCGAGGGGAGCATGTTCCGGGGTGCCGACATCGGGGGCTTCGCTGCTCGTGCTGAGGACGGGATCCGGCTGCTATGATAGGCGCCCTCGCAACCCAGGGGCACCTGCATGGCCAGCTACAGTACCAATGAATTTCGCGCCGGACTGAAGATTCTGCTTGACGGCGACCCCTGCAATATCGTCGAGAACGAGTTCGTCAAGCCCGGCAAGGGCCAGGCGTTCAACCGCGTGCGGGTACGCAACCTCAAGACCGGCCGGGTCGTCGACAAGACGTTCAAGTCCAACGAAAGCTTCGAGGCCGCCGACGTGCATGAAACCGACATGCAGTACCTCTACAATGACGGCGAGTTCTGGCATTTCATGGTGCCGGATACCTTCGAGCAGTTCAGCGCCGATGCCAAGTGTGTGGAGGAGGCTGCCGAGTTTCTCAAGGACGGCGACAGCTGCAGGGTGCTGCTGTGGAACGGCAATCCGCTGCAGGTGGCGGCGCCGAATTTCGTCGAACTGCGCATCGTCGAAACCGATCCCGGCCTGCGCGGCGATACCGCCCAGGGCGGCGTGAAGCCGGCCAAGCTCGAGACCGGCGCGGTTGTGCGGGTACCGTTGTTCGTCGAGGAAGGTGAAGTGATCCGGGTGGACACGCGCAGCCGCGAGTACGTCTCGCGCGTCAAGGAATAGGCGCGCTCGCCAGCAGCACTTCGAGCATCGCCGCAAGACCGGCCTGGTCGTTGAGATCAAATCTTCCGGCGCGCGGGCTGTCGACGTCGAGCACACCGACCAGGCGATCGCCATCGAGCACCGGCAAGACGATCTCCGAGCGCGACGCAGGATCACACGCAATGTGGCCTGCAAAGGCGTGGACATCATCCACGATCACGGGCGTGCGGCGCTGCGCCGCGGTGCCGCAGACGCCATTGCCCAAGGCGATGCGGGTGCATGCAGGCTTGCCCTGGAACGCGCCTACGACCAGTTCGCCGTGCTTCAGCCAGTAGAAGCCCAGCCAGTTGATCTCCGGCAGCGCGTGAAATGCCAGCGCGACGAAGTTCGCCACATTTGCGTCGAAGTCACGCTCGCCTGCCAGCAGCCCCCGAAGTGCCCCCAGCAGTGGTGCATAGTCGCGATCCACGACGCGGGGCATCGAGACATCATCCAGCATCGGCGCACGCCATCGGCACGATGTCGCTGAGGCTTTCGGCGCCAGCCGCGAGCATCAGCATGCGATCCACGCCCAGTGCGACACCCGCGCAATCGGGCAGGCCGGCTTCCAGCGCGACCAGCATAGCCTCATCCAGGGGGGGTACCGGCAGACCGGCGAACGCTCGCGCCTGGCGCTCGGCGATGAAGCGCCGGCGCTGCTCGCCGGCATCGGTGAGCTCGCGATAGCCATTGCCCAGCTCCAGGCCTTGGACAAACACCTCGAAGCGCGCAGCGGTGTCCGGCACGCCGGGGTTCAGTGCTGCCAGCGCGGCCTGGTCGGCCGGATAGTCGTGCAAAAAGCAGGTCCCCGTGTGACCCAGCGACGGGATCACCACTGCGGCCAGCGCTAGATCGAGCAATTCGCGCCGCGACATGGCCGGGGGTATCGGCACGTCATGGGCCTGCAGCATCGCTGCAATCTCCCGGGACTCGGCGACCAGGGGATCGACGTTGCCGGTGGCGAGAAACGCCTCGCGATAGCTGATCCGCATCGCCGGGCCTGCGCACTGAGCCGGCAACAGCAGCGCCAGCAACGAGGCAACCTCGTCCATCAGCCGGTGTTCATCATGGTTCAGCCGATAGTACTCCAGCATCGTGAACTCGCGCAGGTGATGACGCCCGGCTTCACCGTCACGAAACACGTGGCCGAGCTGGTAGATGTCACCGGCGCCGTGGGCCAGCAGCCGCTTCATTGCAAACTCAGGAGAGGTCTGCAGGTAGCCGCGAAAGTGCCGGTCGAGCGGGCTGTGCACCTCGAGGCTGGCAATGGCCGGGTCGGGTGTCGTCGTATGTGCAAGCAACGGCGTGTCGACTTCGAGCACCCCGCGTTGCGCAAAGAAGCTGCGGATCTGCGCGAGCATCTCCGCACGCCGTTGCAGCACCGCGCGGGTTGCCACGCCGCCCATCGAGCGCCTCAGCGCAGCGGGCATGGCGG
>JBGTIC010000114.1:0-2874 GCA_041745895.1 Gammaproteobacteria bacterium | reverse complement strand
AACCCTCCTGCCCATGATCCATTTGCCGAGGATCCATCTGCCCATGATCGGTCTGCATATGATCCGGAGCACCGTGACCACAGGCCTGCTCGTGGTTGCGGCTTCAGCCGCCGCGCAGGATTTTACCCGCGAGCCCGGCGACGTGTTCGCCGGCTGCGACGATCGCGCATCGATCGCAGCGCCCGGCGCCTCGCCGCGCGAGCGCATCGATGCCACAGCACCCCGCGTGGATCGCATCACGCAGCGCTCGTTTGCGAGCCTGAGCCTCGATGACGTCGATGCGGGTGTGCCCGACGAGATGGCCTCGCTGTGTTGGGCACGGCTGGACGGAGTCTGGCGCGAGACCGGCACGATCACACTCGACCGCTCGCGCGACGATCCCACGGCATGGGGCAGCGATTCGCGCGAGCTCGTGTCGATGGCCAACGGCACCTACACGACGCCACGCTTTGTCGTGATCGTCGAGACGGCCGATCCGGCGACCGGGCTGCACCTGGCCACCGGGCTTGAAGACGCACCGTTCGTGCGCTTCGAGAGCAACGACGGGCTGGACCTGCGCGATGTTCTGCAGCGCGGTGGTCCGGTCAAGACCTACCACGCAAGCACACCGTTCGCCTACGGCTCGACGCTCACGCTGGATGTCTCGCGTACGGGTCGTGCGCGGCTGTCGCTGAACGGCGCGCTGTTCGTGCGGCCGGAACCCAGCGCTTCGCGCGCCGGGGCCGACAGCCGTATCCCGATCGATGACGCCTTCCTGCTCGGTGCCAACCTCGAAAACCTCGCTGCCAGCCGGCGCGGCTACGACCTCGTGCGCCAGGACCCGTTCCTGCTGCTGCAGAACGACAAGGAAGAGGTCTTCGCACCGGTCGATCCACGCATGTACTCGATCACCGAACGGCGCGCCGTGCCGGTCGGCTTCACGTTCCTCCAGGAAGGCCAGCAAGGCACGGTGTACCGCAGAACGCTTGTGGCCAGTGAGCAGGACGTGCAGCGCACGAGCACGCACACCTTCGGCGCCAACCTCGAGGCCGATATCCCCTCGGCCAAGACGCCAGGCGTCAGCGTATTCCAGGCCAGCGCTGGCCACTCCGAGACGGTCAACGCCATGACGAGCATGCGCAACAGCAATTCCGTGGCCCAAGCCGTCGCTTACTCCCGGCACAAGCAGTACGCGCTGGTGCTGGACCATCCCTACATCACGCTGTCGAGCGCCTTCATCGACGCCATCGAGGATGCGCGCCGCTTCCATCGCTACCAGGCGCTCATCGCGCGCTTCGGCACACACTACCCCTACGCCGTGACCTACGGCGCCACCGCCAAGATGACGCAGATGTTCACCGAGGAGACCTACGCCAGGGAGGAGCGCCGCGAGGAAGGTTTCAGCGGACAGGCCGGCGCCAAGGTATTTGGCATCGGCGGCTCGGCGCATCACAGCGAGCTTGCGGGCAAGCAGACAGGCACGCGTGGCACGGTAGGCAGCGAGGGCGCCACCTTTGTCGCGGTCGGCGGCAACGGCTCCTGGGACCAGGGCGGCTACAGCGCGGGCGGTACGCCCTACCCGGTGCTGCTGGACCTGCGTCCGATCTACGAACTGCTCAACCCGATGAACTTTCCGGGCGAGCCGGAGGTGTACCAGCGCGTGCGCGCGAACCTGCAACGCGCCGTGGTGGCCTACCTCGAGGAGAACAGTTCCGCGCTGAGCACCGCCTCGATGCTGCCCGATGTTGCACCGCTGCCGCCGCCCGCACCGCCCAAGCCAAGACCTGTGGTATCCCAGGTATACAAAAACCCGTTGGCCGATACGCACTGGCTCGACCTGTGCTTCGGCCATGGCGCCTGCCGCTCGCATCTTGCGGGCAGAAGGTACTGCGAGCAAAAGGGTTACACGAGGAGCAGCAACCACAAGAGTGAAGCCACGCCGTTCGGGCAGACGAACCAGCGCATCGGCGACGGGAGTCGGTGCACGTCCAGCGGCTTTGTCACCTGCCACCGCATCACCGAACTCACCTGCACCAAGTAACAAGGCGTTCTCCATCATCGCCCGCCACGGGCATCCACAGGAGTCAAAACGTGAATACATTCTTCGGAAAACGGACACTGCCGCTGCTCGCATGCAGTCTGTGGCTTGGCACCGGCATGGCCGCGCAGGCCTACGAGCCCGACCTCATGGTCTTCGACGGTGAGCTGTCGCTGGACTTCCCGCCCTCGCCGCGGCTGGTGCTTGCCGAGGGCGGCACGCTGGAGTTCTGGGTGGCGCCGGACTGGGAAAGTGAGCCTGCCTACGACCCGGTGATCATCGCCAGTGCCGGGCCGGAAGGGCCGGCCTACGTGGTCGCGATGCTGCGCGAACGCGACGGCATCGCCTTCGCCGCAGGCGATGACGAGGCGGTTTTCCTGTTCGATTTTACCGACGGCCAGCTGCACCACGTGGCGATCAGCCAGTACGCCGACGGTATCGAGGTCTATGTCGATGGCCGACAGGTCGGCAGCGAGCCGATCATGGCGCTGGACCTGCCGGTGACCGGTGTCTGGCTGGGCTCCATCGACGGTGAGAACAACATGTTTCGCGGTGTGCTCGCCGGGCTTCGCGTGTGGCGCGAGATCGTGCCACGCGAGACGCTGGTGGCCTTTGCGCTGAAGGACATCTTCGATGACGAACACCCGCAGCTCGACGCGCTTGCCGCGATGAGCGATTTCAACGAAGCCGCCCTGCTGCTGGCCGAGTGAGGACCCTTGCCATGAGACATTCCACCCACCTGATCTTCTCTTCCGCCCTGGGCCTTGCACTCGCCGTGGCGCTCGTCGCACTGGGCAACGTCGTGGTTGCCGAATCGGCCTCGGCGCAGCCGCGACCTGGCGCGTCGGGCTCGGCCT
>JBGTIC010000113.1:0-2652 GCA_041745895.1 Gammaproteobacteria bacterium | reverse complement strand
ATCTACCGGCGGCAGCCGTGTTTCGCGCAGTGTGTACCAGGCACCGGGCAGCAGCACTGCGGTACATCCGCTCTTCGCCAGTGCCGGCACGTCGGCGGCGGCCAGGTACTCCAGGTGATCCACGGACCGGGCGCCGTAGCGGGCGGGCCGAGCAGATCCTCGCCGATCGGCCGGAGGGTGTGGACCTGGCGCAGGCGCAGCTGGAGCTTGTCGAGGCGTCGGCGCGCTACCAGGCCGCGCAGAAGCTCAAGGGCAAGCGCTAGCAGCCTTACCCGGGTAGGGCGGGGCTGTTTGGCAGGACGGTTCCTAGTCTCTTTCAGAGCCTTAACTGCTGCCGGATGGCTGCCGGTCGGGCAGCCCTCATCTCCCTAATCTGTAACTGGATGGGAAGTGGTGGCTGCCATTGAGGAGGCGATACGCTACCCCATCAACCCAAGCTTCGGCCAAAGGCTCCGCTCACGGTCAACCCTCGAATCTCCGCTAAGTGGCCTGTTTCGAGCCTCGTAGCCTACAGCGAGCTGCATAACACTGTGCTCTCCAGAGGGGGCACCCCGCTCCCCGCACGGGAGGATGATATTCATGAGGGGAATTCCAATAGCCGGAGTATCAGCCCCCATGCTTTTGGCCGCAGGATGTGGATTTATCTCAATCGGGCCGGTCTGTGACTCAATGGGAAACTGCAACACAGGCGTAAGAGTCGATGCCGTTTTTTGTCCCGACGGCGGTATTGCACCCAATCGAGAGGCTTGCGATGACGATGACGATCACCAGCTTCAAGATCTCTTTATATCATTCTCATCTAACGTTGCACTTTCGTTTCTGAACGATACAGGGTTCGTGTCGCTAATTGTGCGCGACGAGGCAGAGCAAATCATTGATGTGCTACACCCGGTAGTTGGCGTGATCGGAAACCAGTTGAAGTGGGTAGACCCACATGGTTTGGCAGATTGGTTGAGTGCAGCCACAAATCCTGGTGAGGCATATAATCTCGAAATCTCGCCTGTAACTTCTTTCGATTTCTACGCTCCCGGTCATTTCGACGGCCAATCCGTACACATTCTGACGGAGTTAAAGGTGGGCTCGGCGACCCTCCACTCGGTGAACACCTCTTTCACCTACCATGCCTCTGATGGACCGCTTCATGGACTCTGGAACTCCATTGGGTGGCCTTAATTCAGATTCTCATGAGGCCGTGTCGAGCGCCCTCCGATAAGTCTCGGGTTGGTCGTATACGAGGACCGCGGACCCTTTCCACCATTCTCCCAAACACAGTCGGAAAGTACTTCTTGCTATAATCGGACCAACTCCAATTTCGCATTGCAACTTGGCAAGATGAGCGCCAACTCCCCTGCGGTCGTGCAAAGTAAAGTGCCGAACGTTAGCCCGTATACGATCAAGTCGTTGTGCGCTCGCAGCGTAGCCTATTTGTCGCTGATGATTGTTATGGGCTGTTCTTCTGCGTGCGCACCGTGGCATGGCCGTGTGCCCCTCGTATCTGACGTCTCCGGACATACGCTGGTGCCACTAGAGTTCGGTGATGTCGAATTGCACTTCGTTCTCGATACTGCCGCGTTGATGTCGGCTGCCGATCCCGCTGTCCTCGAACGCCTGCACTCAAGACACGTGAGTAGGCCATACCTTGTTCCCACTAGGGACCCTCGGGACTACGTGCCCGCAATGGAGGCGCCCACAGGCGCCCGATCCGACAACGCATTAGACGTTCCCCTACTAGAGCGCTCCGCTGTTTCGCTCTCCCGCTTTAGATTGGGGGAGCTCTTCGTACACAAGCATCGGTCGGTGATTCTGCATGACTTTGAGCACTTCCGGGCGTCAGGACTTCAGATCGACGGCATTCTTGGCTTGGACGTGCTTTCGTCGCGTCCGGTCGAACTGAATTTTTGTGCAGACGAGATGCGCTTTTCCGAGTCATTCAGTTCGAGTGCCGAACTGACGGAAGCGCTCGAACTGAGTAGAACGAGTGATGGCTTCCGTGAGCTGTCGCTAAGCGTGGACCGGCACCAAGTGCGGTTCCTGCTGGATACCGGGGCATCGCATTCGTATCTGTCCGCGGCCAAGGTCCAGACAGTGTTCGGTGATCGACCGCCGGAGCGGATTCTGTTTCGGCGCCGCGCCGACGCCTACGGTGTGCAAGAGCCGGCACCGATGCGAACGTTCTTGGCGGAAAGCGTCCAGATCGGCGAAATTTCCGTGCAAGAGTTCGAATTCTATGAAGGCGATTACAATATTCTTGGCATGGATTTTATCGGACGGTTTCGCTGGCACATCGATTTTCAGCGCGACCTAGGCCGCCTTGCGACCTGTCACTGAATGGACCCCTCGCGGGGGCGACAGGGCCTGTGCGTTCGTGAACCCATCCACACGCGTCATGCCCGGCCTGGGCTATCATTGCCGCCCATGAGCCGCACTGACTTGAGTGTCGTCATCCTCGCCGCCGGCGCCGGCAAGCGCATGCGCTCGGCACGCCCGAAGGTGCTGCAGCCCCTGGCCGGGGGAGTATAAGCCGAATAAAGCACCTTTTCGCTGGCTGCTACCCGCGCCTCACCGACGCCGATACCTGCGTGCAGCGCTCGCTGCCGCGCACTGATCGTCGCTGAGTGGTGTCAGGGCACCCGAATTCGCCGCAGCGACAGG
>JBGTIC010000112.1:0-13335 GCA_041745895.1 Gammaproteobacteria bacterium | reverse complement strand
CCTGTCGCTGCGGCGAATTCGGGTGCCCTGACACCACTCAGCGACGATCAGTGCGCGGCAGCGAGCGCTGCACGCAGGTATCGGCGTCGGTGAGGCGCGGGTAGCAGCCAGCGAAAAGGTGCTTTATTCGGCTTATACTCCGGCCACGTCGTCGACATGGTCGGCCGCCATGCAAAGGTTCCGCTCCGCCACTGACTCTACGGTCTCAATGTCCTGCGGGAACCTGAGTGCACCCTGCGCGTAGCTCAGTGCGAGCTTCGAGTGCCTGATCGCAGCCTGTTTGAGTCCGTCATGCCCGAGCAGGATCAGAGAATGCAGAGCTTCCTGCAGCCGGATCGCCACCGCGGGTGAAGATGCGCCGTCGCGGGAAATCGGGTTGAATGCATCATCGAACATGTCGTCGAGCTCAATCGCACGGATCGCTACGCGATCGTACTCGATCGCGCGATCGACGCTTTCCTCAGCGGCCTGTGCCCAGCGCACGAAAAGGCGGACGACGGTGCCGATGATGTCGATGGCCGTGCCCGCATCGTTGACGGCCGGCGACAGAGCACGGCTGGCGATCTCGGCAAGTACGATCAGCCCGAAACGCGGATCCGACTCGAAGCTTCTCTGCTCTGCGATCACAAAGGCTTCGGCGACGATTTCCGGAGCGCGCGCCTTGTCGGAGATGACCGACTTGGCGATGTAGGCCAGTGGGCTGCCTGGGGTGGCGAATGACCCCGGGAGGACACAGACGCAGATCGTGCTGTCGATCTGCTCAGCCAGGTCCTGGAGCTGGTGAACGTCAATGTTCTGCACATAGCCGACGGACTCCGAATACACGGCCGTGCCCCCGCCAGCGGTGGTTGCTCGTGCAGCCCCCAGCGTGGGCCGCTCAGCCACGAGCTTGAGTGCCGAATACGTAGCTGCTTCCAGTTTCTGGATCGTGTTGCCCAGCTGACCCAGCCTGGCGATTCGATCTACCCAACGCACGAAACTGAAGATGACAAGGGCGAACACAACAATCGTGACCAGAAACAGAACGAAACGACCCGGCTGTCCGTAAAATCCGTTGAGTATTGCAGCCAGCGCGACGATGCTGTAAATGAATGCGCCGATAAAGGTCGATAGCGCGTTCTGCGAAACGTCGTCCCCGACCACCAACGGAAATGAGCGCGGCGTTGCAGAATTGCTTGCCGATCCGTATGCCGACAACATTGCACCGACCGTGAACACGGCAATGACGAGCATACTCGCTGATATGATTGTCAGCAGCGTCTCAATGGACGCTGCACTGATGTCGGGCAAGGAATGCACAGACACGAAATAATCAGCCAGCGTCGCGACAAAAGCCGCCAGCACAGACAGTACACAGCTTATCAACGGCTTCAGCCAAAGGCGTTCCTTCAGCCGAGCCACATAGAACCGGGCCGAGCTGAGAATTCCCCGACCGATTCCTGATCCGTCACTCATGATGCTCACCGCCCGTGATTCTCCTGGTGATGACAGCATCGTTCAGGCCGATTGTCTGTCTCCTTCGCCGCATAGGTCGTAAAAGCACATGCGGTTCGAACCGGAGTGTTTCGCTCTGTACATGGCCTTGTCAGCGGCCTGCAGCAGTTCCACGGGAGATGATGCGTCCTGTGGAAAAAACGTGATGCCGATGCTCACGGAAATATTCACGGGCTGTTGCGATATATGGAAGGGTTCGGCGAGCGCATCGATGATCGTCTGAGCCGCACGCTCCACTCCCGCGCGCTGCTTGGCGCCCGCAAGAATCACCGCAAACTCATCGCCGCCCATCCGGGCAACCGTGTCGTCGTTTCGGACACATTCGCTCAGACGCTCGGCCACCCTGCACAGCAAGCGGTCCCCTGCTTCATGACCCAGCGTATCGTTGACCTTCTTGAAGCCATCGAGATCCATGAACAGTACAGCCAGCGGCAGGCTGCCGCGCCCTATATGCCTGACCTCCTGCTCGAGCCGGTCCATGAACAGACGTCGGTTCGGCAGCCCGGTCAGAAGGTCATGGTGCGCGTTGTACAGAATCTGTTCTTCGGCGAGCGCCTGTTGAGTGATGTCTCTGGAGATGCAGACAGTCGCTTCAGTATTTCCCTGCTCGTCCAGTACAGGTGCGAGCAGATACTCGAACTTTTCGCCGTGGCCGGAAGCGAAAGTGTGGGCAAACCTGGCGCGATGAGTCGTCTGCTCGGTACTCACCTTCTCCAGATCGAGCTGGAAGTCGGAGGCGAACGGATAGCCGAGATCGAAGGCGGTCTTGCCGATGATCGACGCCGGCTCCAGTGCGAACAGGTCGGCGGTGGCCTTGTTCGCGTAGACAAACCTGCCTTCGAGATCCAGCACATAAATCGGGTCGGGCGAGGCGAGCAATATGGCGCCAAACAGCCGGGTTTCCATCTCCTTCAGGTGCGCGTACTGCTCCAGTGATTCGGCGACGGCCTGGTCTATCGCTTCATGGAACCTGGTGAGGTCCTCAAGCTTCTGCCCGGAAATCGTCGGGTAGGCTTTCGTCCAGTGTGACACCACACTCGCGCGCAGCGCGCGGAACTCAGAAGCCGTTTCCATCACAGTGAAGCCGCTGAAATTCCGGTCGCCGCCGTGGACTTCCGCCCAGGTCTCCTGCCCGTCGTCCGGTTCATTCCCTTTCGATTTGGCGGCCTGTTCCGAATCACTCTGGGAAGACTCGAGATCGTCGGCGATCTCCAGAAGTATGAGCCGGGCATGGTCGCGCAGCCCGGCCTTGTTCATATGGCTGGCACTGAGGATGGTCTTCGCGAAATCCTCCCAATCCTGGAGTATCGACGAGAGTTCGGCCCGAATAAAATCGGCTAATCGCATGTGCATCGTACTGTGGTGCGCCCGCAAGGAAGTAAAGCGCTACCATTGCTGCATATGAGAATGGTTGCGTCTATGCGGCGGGGCACGTAGCGCGGATCGGCCGCGTCTGCGCCCGAACAGCGGAAGTCTGCGGTCGGAACGGCCTGTCAGATGCCCGCCCGATGCGGGCCGGCACCCGGATGGCTGCCAAGTACCAGGCGTTCATCGCGATAAGCCTTCACCTCGATGACGTTATGACCGGGATCCTCAAGGTAGAATTTGGCCTGCTCTTCGGGCGTGCCTTCCATCAGGACGTGAGGCTCGGAAAGGAATGAGGCCCCCGCGCTGCGCAGCCGTTCAGCCTGCTTCTCCCATTCTGGCCACGGAAGGATGACACCGAAATGTCGTTTGCCCTGGCGGTCGGGCGGCAATACTTCCTCCGGCCTCTTTTGCAGTGTGATCTGATGTCCCCACAGCAGGACGTCGACCCACTCGTCGTTTTCGCGTCCGAGCCGAGCTCCAAGGACTTCAGTGTAGAAGTGCTTGGCCGGCTCCAGGTCTGCGACCACGATCGAGAGGTGAAACGGGTATCGCTGCGTCATGAGTTTTCCTTCCTGAATCCACGTGTATATCTTCGACACCGGGCGCATCCCTGGTGCAGCGCCCCGCTTCAACCGCGCGCATCAGGTCACCGCCCCGCCAATCTGGCTGCTAGCGAGTGCGCGCAAACGAGCGCGATCGCAAGTCCGGGCTGCCTGGTGCCTCGTCAATCCGACTCAGACGCTTTCACCGCAAGAATAAGATCGATTCGGTTTCGCGCATTCAGCTTGGAGCGCGCCGATGCGATCTGGCTGCGTACTGTATGCACGCTTCGCTTCAGCGCGTGCGCGATTTGTCGGTCGGATAGTCCCTGTGCGGCATACTTTGCCACCAGGCGCTCCCGAGCCGTCAGCGTAGGGAGCACAGACGGTGCCTTCTCAAGTCTCTCAGGTTCGAGTCGACCCTGTTGATCCGAAGCAGCGTCGTGTAGGAAAAGCAAAGTATAGCGCCGCTTCATCTGGTCGAGTCCTAGCCAGAGCCTATGAACCTCGACGTAGAAGTCGCCTATCCTCCGATGCGCGACCCATCCTCGACTCTCGATGTCATGCGCTAGTGTATGCGGGTAGTGCTCTGTCGCCCCCGAGTCCGAGCCGTCGTCCTGTGCTGCGTGAAGCTGGAGAAGCACGTCCGGCAAATCACCTCCCGATTGGCGATCATCGGGGCCGTTCTGGTGCTGCAAGCGCTCGCAGGCGGTCGCCGCGGCCTCCGTGCGCAGAAGGATGTCGCCGTCCGGCGCGATAAGAATCGCCGGCGCAGGAAGCCTGCGAAACGCAGACCAGCCAATTTCTTTCTGAACTCGCAAGTGCTCGACTCGCTCCACGCGCGACATCGTTGTCTCGAAGTGTTTTTGTAGTTCCTTGAGCCACTCGAACTCACTATGCGAAAACTCACCATGCTGCTTTGCCTTGCGCAGAGTGAGCACCGCCCGCGGAGCGAGCGCCCCCCAGCTGCACACAGACACCAATGACTGCCATCCCTCGAATCTCATCACATTCTGAAAATAGGAGCTACGCTCCAGCTGACGGCGATCCGAGTACATGTCGTCGAGAGAGAAGAGAGTAGCGCCACGGTTGCTTTGTAGAAACGGCACCGCAGGCGTGACCTCCCGCCTGTACGACCATGGGACAGTCTGACCGGGAGTAACCTGATGATGAATGACGCGAAAGCCCGTGCCACTATCCAGGTAATTCAGATAAAGGGTGAAGGAATGGAGAGGGAAAGCTGACGTCAGCAACACCCACAGCTCAGTGCACAGATCCTCAACAGTGATCGTTGAGTGCAATCCCTGGAAGCGTTGAGTCGACTCTACTGTGCTGTCCATTGCTGGAAATCCGTCGGGAAGAGACCACAAGAAAAGACACTACACAAACGCTAGTGTAGCCGAGCCCATATTGCAATTTCGAATGCAGCGTCCATGACGCGCAACGGTCATCAAACCGACATCTTTGTTCCAACTGCATGTCACACAATTGCCACTAGAAATAGTGCGCATCGCCGATTGTGGGTGAATCATCGAGTGCGTACGGTTGCTATTCGTTAGACATACGCATGGCGGCCGGCGTACCTGAGGCGCTATGAGCCTTGCCCCCTCATCTCCAGGCAATACTACATTCGAGGTCAAGCTATGAGTCCCCAAGTTCCAGCGCGGTTGCCACTCATGCTCGCACCGTTTCTGGTTGCGGCAGCGAGTGCAACACCGGCGATGCTCCTTGCACAGGACTCGACGGGAAGCGAGACCACCCCAGCAACGACAGAGGATGCCGCAAGCACATCGACGTCCCGCGAGCGTGACCGGTCTGTATTCGAGATCATTGTGCTCGGAGAGCGGTCTGCCTATCGCGGCGCAGAGAGCGTCGCTGCAACGCGAATCGCGACAGATCTCCGGGATCTCCCCATCAACGTCAGCATAGTGACCGCAGAGCTGATGCAGGAAGCCCAGATTCTCGACATCATCGATACGCTGCGCTACAAGGGTGTAAACGCCAACCGGGACGTGCGATTCAACTCCATGTTCATCCGGGGCTTTAACAATACCCTTCAGAAGCGTAACGGCATTCGACGCACCTACAACTGGCAGACCGCCAACATCGAGCAGGTCGAGATCGTCAAAGGCCCCGCGTCGATTCTCTATGGAGCAGTGCTCCCGGGCGGCGCCGTCATGAGTGTCTCGAAGAAGCCGCAGGCCGAGGCGCACGCAGAGGCCTCCGTGACGCTCGGGCAGTACGACTTCAAACGCGCGGTTATCGATGCTGGTACGCCGCTGGGAGGCGGCGAGAACCTTCGTCTTCGCTTCATCGGGGAGATTCAGGATTCGGAGGATTTCTACGATTTCGCCTTCGTGGATCGAACCCTCTTCAATCCCATGCTGCAATGGTCCATCACTTCTGGTCTGACGCTGGATCTGGAGTTCGAGCGCATCCGCCATAACGAACATCAGGTCAACTACCAGTCTTTCTACAACGAGGACAGTATCAATTTTCAACCTCCGTTTCCGGACACGCCTGACCCGCTGCCGGTCTTTCCCGCAACGGGGTTCTCCTGGGGCTTCCTGCCGCTCTCAAAGGGGCACCACAACTCGGCCCCCGGCAACGAGTACGAGATCGATACGGATTGGTATGAGGCGACCCTGACGTACGAGTCTCAGAATGACTGGACCGTCCGATGGAAGGCCGCGTGGGTCGAGAACTCTCTGGAAACCCGCACCGCCACCGTAGGCCGGCTGAACTATGCAGGCGGTACCCACGGGCTGATTCGGCCGGCCGCTGGGCAATCCTCAAATAGAGAATTCACCACGTTTGCGGAGGCCACCGGTCGCATCGATATGGGTCAACTCGAGCTAGTACCTATGGTCGGGTTCGAGTACGCCCGGAGGGAGAGTTTCGCTTTCGACCAGCTAAACCAGCCGCCAGGGGAGGTACTGCGACTCGACGAAATCGGCACATACCGGGGTCTGCTTGATGCGCCGGCACCCGAGTTTGCCGCGCGCCCCCGTACCGATAATGTAAACAGAAGCGTCTACGGACTCCTGCAGGCGGAATGGCCGAACGGCCTGCGACTTCTGGGCGCCTTAAGATATGAGAAGGGCGAGACGAACCCACTTCAACAAGGTGTAGGCCCGGGAAACTCCTTTAGCGCCACCAGCGCGCAGCTGGGCGCTGTCTACCGCTTCACGCCCGAGCATATTGCCTTCTTGAACCTCAGCGAATCGTTCGTGCCCAATACGATCGTCAATCCTGATGGGACAACTCTCCCGCTGGAGAAGGGGCTGGGCGTGGAGTTGGGGTGGCGAGCGTTCTTCCTTGATGAACGAGTCTCTCTTACCTCCACGGTGTACAGAACCGTGAGAGACAACATGGCTCGGCTTGATACCGGTCGCACCTTCGACGAGGTCAACAATCCCGGTCAGATCAGCTTCTTCACTACGAGCGGTAAGGAAGAGGTGCGTGGCTTGGAGCTCGAACTCCTTCTACGTCCGTTCGACAACTACGAAATGTCTTTGAGCTACAACTGGCTGCCCTACGCGCGGGTCATCAGCTTCGAGAATCGACCGGACATCGAGGGGAACAGGCTGCGCTATGCGCCGAAGCACGGAGTGGGCTTCTGGAATCGATTGACGTTCCCTGGCCGGTTTAGCGATTTCTACATGATCGGAGGCCTGACGTTTCAATCCAAGACAGAGTGGGATGCGGACAAGAACTTCACGACTGCACAGTTTGATTCGTTTACGAATATCGACCTCGGCGTTGGGTGGAATGGGGAGTTTCGTGGGGCACCCCTTTCGATCGAGTTTCTGGGCAAAAACCTGACCGATAACGAGTTGACCACGACTTATCGTCCGCAGGACCGCAGGCGCTGGTTCATCACCGCAAGGCTGGGGTTTTGAAATGATGTCGATTGATATGGGTAGCAGTGGCCGTCCGGGCTTTCTGATTCAGGCCGTTCTGTATGTGATGGCAGCCCTCGGTGTGGCCGGTTGCGGAAGCGAGGGTCTGATCGAAGGGCGTATCGTAAACCAGGCCTCAGGCGAAGGCGTCGGTGACGTCTACGTGTTCAACGGTGAGACCTTTACGCGCACCAACGCGGATGGTTCGTTCAGCATCGCAGCCGATCCTGAACTCCATCGCTTCATCCACATTGCAAGTCCTACGGGAATGCGCCCGGTTGGTGACTTCTATCAGACCGTCCGGGGCATCGTTGACGGCGCCGCAGGAGAGGTGATCTTCGAGCTGGTACCCGCGCCGGAGCGAGAATCGAGCTCCTTTACGTTTGTCCACGCATCCGACAGTCATTTCTCAGTTGATGCGAACACAGCTTATGCTGTACCCGACGAAGTAGCAGAGGATTTCTCGTTGATCGCCGCACGCGAGAATCCTGCCTTTTTCGTCATGACCGGTGATATGACCGACTACGGGACCATGGAGGACCTGGAGACCTACGCGGCGATCCTCGCAGACCTTCCCGTGCCAACGTACTCAGTGTACGGCGGGCACGATGGCATTGCCGCCGTCCGCTTTGACGTCGACTATGGCACGCTGGATCCGTATGAGCGCTTTCTCGGTCCAACGGCCTACGCCTTCGATTGGGGTGGATGGCATTTTCTCGTCTATCCGGAGTTGTTTTTTCCTGAAGAGCAACAGATTCTTGCCCAGACCAAAGAGTGGTTCTGGTCCTATCTGGCTGAGCTCTCGCCTGACGCCAATGTTGTGGTGCTGACGCATGACCCCGCAAGATTTCATTCGGCGGAAGGGCAGGCCGAGTATGCCCCCTCGGCGGCCAGGCTGCGTGCCGAACATCCCGGCGTGCGGCTGGTTCTGCATGGGCAGTACCATACTGTGCGCGAGGTGGCTCACGACGGCTTGACGATATCCGCCGTCACCTCTATTAGCATACCGGGCATCGATACCACTCCGAGGGGCTACTCCACAGTAACCACCAACTCAAACGGCGTGTCGATCGAGCACCACCTCATCGAATCTACATTGGAGACGCCGCCACGCCCCCCAAGGTCAGGCTCGTCAGACCGGGTGACCCGCGTGTGGTCTCAGCAACTTCCCCGAGGCGTGCATCGGGCTACGCCGAGTATCGAGGGTAACATCGCGATCATCTCGCTCGCAGATCAAGGGGCGACTGGCGAGCAAGGTCTGATCGCGCTCGATGTGGAATCCGGTGAGCCACGTTGGCGGCTGAAGACCGACTCGACCGTCAAAAACACCGTAGGCACAAACACTCACGACCTGGCCGACCGACTATTCGCCTTGACGGTCGCGGGCCAGCTTTACAGTGTCCAGCTGTCAACTGGTGGGGTGGAGTGGCAGACGCAGCTGCCAAGGTATCCTGACCGGTGGCTCTTTCCTGTTCCCATCGTCCAAAGCACCCAGATCACCGTTGCCCAGTACTCTGGCTCCACTGCGCTGGATGCACGCTCCGGCGAGATTCTCTGGAATGTCGGAGACCATTGGGAAAACGGGTGGTCGCCGGTCTATCAGCGTCCTCCAAGCGACGATACCCACTTCTTTACGCTCACAACTGCGTCCCTGGGAGATTACGTCATTTCCGCGCATCGCCTCGTCGATGGGGGTCTCGCATGGAGTCGGGTCCTGAACGCCGACAATGACGGCGAGGCGCGGCTGAGGCTCTATCAACTGGAATATGCATCCCCGTTGATCCACGGCGATCTCCTGATCGTTCCCGGCCTTGGCGACCGTATCCTTGCCCTGGATCGCCGGAATGGCGAGGTTGTGTGGGATCGTCCTGTAGTCGAACGCGCTGGGCTACATTCGGGGCTCACGGTCCCCTCAGGCTATGTGGCGGTCAGGGAGCAGGCCAGTGGTCTGGCGGCAAGTGCGGACGACATGCTCTTTGCTACCACCTCCAACGGCGCAGCGTTCGCGGTTGACATCGCTACTGGCGATGTTCGGTGGAGTTTTGTCACGGAAGATGCACCAATTGTAAACATTCAGCCTTACATTCGGGATGCGATGACTACACTGACTGAGCCGCTTGTCGTCGATGATGCGCTGGTATTTGGTAGCGTCGATGGGCATATCTACCGACTGAATCGCCGGACCGGCGAGTTGATCGACCGTGAATGGATGGGGGGTGCCGTCACCGCTCCTCCGGTACAGACAGAACATGGGCTGCTGGTTGCCACGATCCACGGTCATGTTTCGATGCTGCGCTACCCCGATGCGGAGGCGCAGTAGTGCTGGATGACATCAATGATCAGACGCTCCCTCAAAAGCCCGACGACTCGACTGACAGCAGCACGGCAACTCTGCCGGTCAGAGTACTGTTCGTCTGCACGGGGAACGCCGGCAGGAGTCAGCTCGCGCAGGCCATGGCCGTGCGTCATTTTCCGCGCGAGATCGATGCGCATTCAGCAGGCGTCAGGCCCTGGTCGGATGTTCATCCGAGCGCGCGAGTCGTAATGGAGGAAACCGGACTCTCACAGGCTGGGCTGTTCCCGAAATCCGCGCTGATATTCGCGGGACAGGCATTTGATGTGCTGGTAACGATAGGCACTCCTGCCCTGGAAGAGATTCCTCCGGGGTTGACGGCCTCGGCGCGATCACACGTGCATTGGGACATGGAAGACCCCGCTGATGCTGATGGTTCTGGCGCAGAGGAGTCACTTATCGCGTTCGGCTCTACTGCCAAAGATATAGAGGTTCGACTAAGGGCGCTCGTAGACAGCCTTCTGGATGCGGACAACAATGACCGCGAGATTCATGAGAAGCGATAATAACTCCACTCGATACGAGCGCATTTACACGGCCCTTGCGCTGTGGATGCTTGCCTTCGGGGCGCTGGTCTGCGTCACACCTGACGTGGGGGCTCAGGGTGCCGAACAGAGCCTGTCAGTGATGATCCTTCCGGTAGACGGTGGCACCCAGGAAGGCACGCTTGCAGACTACCAACCAACGCTCGATGCGGTATCCCGGACCACGGGAATCAACTTTCGAACCGGCGTCGGACAGAACTACAGCGCTGTCATCGAAGCGTTGGCCACGGGCTTGATCGATGTAGCGCAATTCGGTCTGGTCTCCTACGGTCTGGCGCAGAATCGGGGCGGCGCCCGCTTTCTCGCAATGCAGGTGCAATCCGGCAGCTCGGTCTACCATGCGGCAATCTTCGTATCGGCCGACAGCCCCATCAAGAGCCTCTCCGACCTGCGCGGAAAGTCAATTGCTCTGGGGGACCCGACATCCTCCTCCGCGTTCGTGTTTCCATTGCTCATGCTGATGGATGCCGGCATCGACGCTCGCAGAGATCTGGCAGGAATAGCGCTGGCCGGCAGTCAGGCCAACGCGCTCCGTACTCTCTCCGAAGGCCGGGTCGACGCTGCTGCCGGTTCGCTCATTTCCTACGCGAGGGCAGTCGAACGCGGCCTCATCGATCCGTCGCGAATACGTCCCCTGGCACGGAGCATGCCCATTCCAAACCCGCTGTTCGCTGTTCGATCTGACCTTCCAGAGAATGTGTTTCAAGAACTCCGTCACGGGTTCGCCACGGTCCATACGGACGACCGGATAAAGCCGGAGATGCTGCGAGGCTACGGCGGCAATCTCGTCGAGCGCTGGGATACCGAAGTGCCGGAGCACGTCCTGATCAATGCGATCGACGCCACCCGTCGTATCACGCCGGAGTACACCGCGGAGATTCTCGCCATCGCCTCGCGAACCCGCAGCAGAAGATAAGCATGCTGTGACAAGCTATCCCAATGTATTGGACCTGGTAGATGTCTCGAAGACGTTTCCCGGAGGCGCAGTTGCGCTTTCTGGGGTATCTGTGTCGGTCCGGAAAGGCGAGATCGTAGTCTTGTTGGGTGCATCCGGCGCGGGGAAATCGACGTTGTTACGGCTGGCAAATGGACTTATCGAGCCTTCCGCAGGCGTCGTGACGCGCGACGGTGAGCGCTTGACGCGACGCAACGTCCCGCGCATCCGTCGTCGAACAGCGATGATCTTTCAGCAGTTCCAGCTTGTGCCGCGGCTGTCCGTCGAGCGAAACGTTGCCATTGGCGCACTGGGCCGTCTGGGATTTATGCGAGGGCTTATCGGACTGGCCCCGGCCGCGGACAGACGCCTCGCGTGCAGGCTGCTTTCGGATGTCGGGCTGAGGGAGGAGCACCTAAACCGTCGCGCAAGCGACCTCTCAGGCGGTCAGCAGCAGCGTGTGGCCATTGCGCGAGCGTTCATGTCGGACCCTACGCTGCTCATCGCTGATGAGCCGGTAGCGAGTCTTGACCCGTCGCTGGGCGTTGAGATTATGACGCTGCTTAGCAACCAAGCGCGGCAGCGCGGCGCCGCGGTTCTTTGCAGTCTTCATCAGACGGATCTGGCTCGACGGTTTGCCGACCGCATCGTATGTCTCCGAGCGGGCGAGGTTGCTGCCGACCTTCATCCTCGGGAGCTTGATGAGCGCACCCTCGCGCAGATCTATGGAAGAGAGTCAGAACTCACTGAGAGAGCCGGATGAAGCCCTCTGCCAGACCGACCGACCGGGGGACTACCCTGCTCGATGGGGAGCATTGGGAGCTTCGTCCGTGGTTTCGGCCCCGTCATGTGGCCGTAGCACTGGTAGCAGTCGTAGTGGTGTCGTGGTCGGCGCATCGGGTGGACGTGCCAGAGTTTTTCGCCCTGACCGGACAGGCGGCCATGCAGCTGGGCGGGCTTCGCGAATCTTCGCAGGTTGGCGATGCGCTAACGCGCTCGATGTCCGGACTCTTCCCAGTCCAGCTCGAAACAGCAGTTCCGGTCAGTCAACTGTCAAACGACGAGCATAGTCTGGACAGCGGCCGCATAGAAGAACGCACGCGTATCCAGTTTCGCGTCGACCCAGAGACGCTGGAAAACGTAAGTATCGAAGTGTCCGAGCGCTACTACGTGCGTCGGTTCGGCTACTTGTTCGATACGCTTGAGCGCATGCTAGAAACGGTGGAGATGGGGCTTTGGGCTACGCTATTGGGCATGCTCATCAGCGTTCCCCTTGCCCTGGGCGGTGCCAAGAACTTCTCTCCCAACGGTGTCGTGTACCGGTTGTGCCGCTCTGTTGTCGCCTTTTTTCGGGCCGTGCCGGAACTGATATCAGCATTGTTCCTGGTGCTGGCGTATGGCTTCGGTCCCATCGCCGGAATTCTCGCCATGGGCATTCATTGCGCGGGCTTCTTCGGAAAGTTCTTCGCAGATGACATAGAGAACGCGGATGATGGCCCACAGGAGGCCGTACGCTCGCTGGGAGTAAGCGAGCTTGTCGTTTTGAGGCACGCAGTACTGCCCCAGGTGCTGCCGCAATATGTAAGCTATGTGCTTTATATAGTGGACAGAAACGTACGAACGGCGACGGTGATCGGATTGGTCGGAGCGGGGGGCATCGGCCAGGAGTTGAAGGGCCGATTTGACCTGTTCGAGTACGGGCATGTAGCGACCATACTGCTTGTGATATTTGCCACGGTCCTGATTATCGAGAGAATCTCGGTTGGTCTCCGAGTGACCCTCATTGGGGCTAAGCCTTGAGCGCACGTCAACGGCACATCATGTGCGTACTCTCGAACAATGGCGTCGCGGTCAGCTCATGACTAGCGTTTTCCGCGCCCCATTGCGCCATCGCCCTCGAGATTGGAACCAAGGACCGCCAGCAGGCGCGGGAGGGACGGATCGTGACCACGGGCGTTGCATTGGACAAGCAGGTTGCAGCTGAGATCAAGGGATAACGTAAAAAGTCTTTCGCACATTTGAGGAGGCGGTGGTCTCTGTCTGGTTAAATTGGAAGCGCTGGCACCGGAACTGGTGGAACAGTTCTTCCTGATGAACAACATGAAGGGTCGCGGGCCGGACAATGCCACCGGTCTCGCGCATTTCAGGATAGGTGATGCACCAGGGTATCTGGCGAGCGTGACACAGCCGACGCTCGTTC
>JBGTIC010000111.1:0-1924 GCA_041745895.1 Gammaproteobacteria bacterium | reverse complement strand
CGCTTGCAAGCACGGCGGGCCTGGTGCACGGCACGCTCCGGCTTCAACCGGCGGTCGTCGTCCGCCAGCCAGGCCAGGGCGGCCCTGCGCTCCTGCTCCACAGCTTCGGCCCACGCCTGTGCCGGGCTGAGTCGGATATCCAGACGAGCGGTCTTCTTCACGATGTCGAGTTTGCACCTCTCATGCCGACGCACACTCTAGCAGGCCGCAAGCCTTGCGGGCGTGACCATGATCATGGCTGGCATGGCCCCGCGCAGGCTGGTAGCGTGACCGGACTCAAGCTGCGGAGCCTGCCTGTGAGCCACCCCGTCCACCTTCACGCTGATCGCTCGATTGCGGTCATCACCGTTGATTCTCCCCCGGTCAATGCGCTGTCGCAGCCGGTACGGGCCGGCCTGCTGGCCTGCGTGCAACAGGCCGCTGCGGATGCCGATGTACGCGGCATCGTACTGCGCTGCTCTGGGCGGACGTTCATTGCCGGCGCCGACATCAGCGAGTTCGGCAAGCCGCCCGCCGAACCTTCGCTGGCCGCGGTGCTGGAGGCGATCGAGGAGGCAGGAAAGCCGGTGGTCGCAGCAATTCATGGCACCGCACTGGGGGGCGGACTGGAATTGGCGCTGTGCTGCTCGCATCGCGTGGCGGCAACCGACGCGCGGATCGGACTGCCGGAAGTCAGACTCGGCCTGTTGCCAGGCGCGGGCGGCACACAACGGCTGCCACGCGTGCTCGGTGTGCCGACAGCGCTCGAGGCCATGCTTACGGGACGCATGCTCGAGGCCTCCGGGCTCGGCGGTACGCCGGCGATCGAAGCAATCCTCGAGGGCGATATTGGTGAGGCGGCGGTTGATTGGCTGCACCAGGCACTCGATGCAGGACTCGCGCCGCGCAAGGTGCGCGATCTGTCCGTACCTGACGTGCAGGCTCTTCCGTCCGGGTTCTTTGACGCTGCACGGCAGCGCGTCAAACGCGACATGCGCGGCCAGTTCGCGCCACTGCAGATCATCGCCTGCGTCGAGGCCGCCGTGTCCCTGGCGTTCGACGAAGGGCTGAAAGTCGAGCGTCAACGGTTCGTCGAATGCATGGCGTCGCCGCAGTCGGCAGCGCTGCGGCATATGTTCTTTGCCGAGCGCCAGACCACGAAAATTCCGGATATACCGTCGGATGCGCCGACTCGACCGATCCGCAGTGCTGCCGTGATCGGCGCGGGCACCATGGGGGGTGGCATCGCCATGTGTTTCGCCAACGCAGGTCTCGGCGTCACCCTGATCGATACCGGCGAGGCGGCGCTGCAGCGTGGCCTCGACACGATCCGAAGCAACTACGAGCGCAGCGCAGCCAAGGGCCGACTCAGCGAGCAGGATGTCTCGACCCGCATGGGCCTGATCCAGGGCGCCACTGACATGAAGGGTGCCGCGCAGGCGGACCTGGTGATCGAGGCGGTGTTCGAGGACATGGCGTTGAAGCAGCGGATTTTCCGCGAACTGGGCAGGCTTTGTCGCCGCGACGCCATCCTTGCGACCAACACTTCCACGCTCGATGTCGACGAGATCGCGGCCGCGACGAACGATCCCTCACGCGTGCTGGGTCTGCACTTCTTCAGCCCGGCCAATGTCATGCGTCTGCTGGAGATCGTGCGAGGGCGGGACACAGCACCCGATGTGCTGGCCACCTGCCTGCGACTGGCCAAGACCATTGGCAAGATCGGCGTGGTGTCTGGCGTGTGCTACGGGTTTATCGGTAACCGCATGCTCGAGGGCTATGGGCGCGAGGCCGGACTGATGCTTCTGGAGGGCGCCGCCCCGGAAGACATCGATCGGGTAATCTTCGAGTTCGGTCTGCCGATGGGGCCACTGGCGATGGGCGACCTGGCCGGCAACGATGTCGGGGCCCGCGTTCGCGAGCAGCGGCGCGCGGCAGGCGGGTT
>JBGTIC010000110.1:0-5827 GCA_041745895.1 Gammaproteobacteria bacterium | reverse complement strand
GCGGGCCGCGCGCCACTGCTGGCTGCAGGGGTCAGGCGCGCTATCTGCAGGGCCGAGCGCCGGTCCATCGGATGGCGCATGGCGGCAGCAACCTCACCCTGCCAGGATCGGGCGATGCGCAGCAGGGTCTCGACCTGCAGGGAGGGCGCTTGCGGAAAATGTTGACGCTGCAACTCGAGCATCTGCTCGCGGCTGCGCCGTTCGCGCACGGTCAGGCCGCGAGAGGCATACCAGTCGGCCAGCGACGCCAGATGATCCAGCAAGGCCGGGCTGTCGTTGCCGAGACGCCTTTCAACGATGGCGAATGCGTCTTCCTGCAGCTCGCGCGCTGCCTGGCGCTCGCCCAGACCCAAATGGGCATCGGACTGAACGTGCATGGCGGCCACCTGCTCGACACCGAACAGGCCATGATTGCGTCGGGCGAGATGGCGCGCCTCGTCTGCCACGACCAGGGCCTGCTCAAATTGGCCCGCGGCGACGAACTGCTCGCTCAGCCCGATCATGGGTGCGACCATCTGCGGGGCCAGGCGACCATGCACGGCTTCGACCACATCGAGGATTTCCAGGTAACTGTCAGCGGCTGCTGCGTGGTCGTCGAGCGCGTCCTGTGCGCGTGCCCGCATCAACAGCGCCTCGACAAGCTCCTCTTCGTGCGCGTCTGCTTGGGCGTCGGCACGCAGCATGGACAGCCAGCGCTCGCTGGCCGCCAGTGCATCGATCGGGCGTCCATCCTGCAGGGCGGCATCTGCAAGTATGCGCTGGTCGACGCGCGAGTCGGCCGGCTGAGCGTCCGCCACCGCGGCTGGCGTGTCCTGCGCCGAAGGCTCCTCTTCCGCCAGGGCGCTGGCGCCGCCCATCGCGATCGATGCCAACAGCGCGCAGCTGATCCTGGATGTCAAATGCCGCACATCAATCATGGCCTGAACCCGAACTCGAAGATGTAGGTCTGGTCCGGCGCGGCGACAGGCTCACCTGCCTCGAAACGCGGACGGAAACGATGTGACCGCAATGTGCGCCGAACCGTCGTGTCCTTCAGCCCGGCGGGATGGGATTCGATGATCAGAATGTCTTCCGCGCGTCCCTGGTCGCTGACGGTATAGCTTGCCACGACCCTGCCATCTTCCAGGCCCGGCTCGGCGCCCCGTTGACGTACTCCCATCCACGAAGGCTGTGGCGAGGTCACCGCGGCCGGTCGGGAAAACCAGCGCTCGCGCAGCTCCTCGCCGTCGCGTGCGTCCGAGAGCCGGTGCCAGGCTTCGGTGTAGCGCGCCACCGCCGAGTTGCGGCGTGTGACCGCCATGCTCCAGTCGCCCAGGTCAAGCAACAGCAGCGCCTCGAGCTGTGGCACCGGCGTATTCTGCGCCCGGGCGATCCCCAGCGCGCGATTGAGCGCCTGCTCGGCGGAAGGATAGCCCATTGGCGTGGCCGCGCTGCCGCGGGGGTCGATAAAACTGGCCGCGTACTGCATGCTTTTCGCAAGACCGCGCAGCGGTTCGATGATGCGCGGATCGTCGCTGCCACCATCGGCCTCGAGCAGGCGAATGGCGCGCACGTACAGCGCGCGCTCCTCCTCGACTCTGCCGCTGTAGCGATACCACAAAGCCAGGCGATACATCGCCGGCAGCAGCTCCGGCGCGTCCGGGCCGTAATTGCGCTCGGCGATCTGGAAGGCTTCGAGCGCCCGCTGGTCGGCCTCTTCCCAGTTCTCCAGCGCGCGCAGGCTGACACTCATCGCCTCGAGCATCTCCAGCTGCCTGAGGTTCAGCAGGCCAAGCAGTCGGCGCGACAGCGCCTGGGCCTCAGTGAATGTCGCAACCGCCAGCGTATGCTCGTCGAGGTCGGCATAGACGCGACCAAGCTCGAAAATCGCGCCGAGCTGTCGCTCGCTGAAGCGACCCTCGAGCTGTTGCGCCAGAGCGATCGCGCCAAGCAAGGTGGTTTCGGCCTCGTCGAGACGATCGGCCTGCCGTTGCACCGCCCCCAGGCGGGTCATGGCCTCGATCTGCGCTGCATCTTCCGCTCCGAGTTCGTCGGTGAGTGCGTCGATCCATTGCGAGCCGAGCTCGGCGGCTTGTGCGAATTCCCCATCTGCCTCCGCACGCGCGAAGGCGAGTTCCAGCTCCACAGGGCCCAACGGCATCGGCTCTGGCGCCTCCAGATCGGCCGCCGGGGTCTCGTCGGCCGCTTCATCGGCGAGGCTCGGCTGCATCTGCGCTTGTGCAGTCGCCTTGGCTGCAGGCCACGCGGCCATGCCCAGCCAGACCACGATGAACAGCCCCGATGCCCATGGGCCTGTCCGGCGTTGGCGCCGGGTAGGGGCGCGTGGATCGTGATCTGAACGTTGCATTCGTCGTTGACCGGATTGGGCTCATGATTCTAGCGCGTGCGGCGCTATTGCACAGACCTCGCGACGGGGAACTGGTTCGCTATACTCGCGGTCTTGTCATGCACTGGCCTGCATTTCGTGCCGTTGCGACTCATCGCGGCCCCCAGCATTGCGGTTGCGCAGGCCTTGAGCCCCCGGAGGCCCCCATATGCTGTCAGACCCGTCCAATCGCGGTTCGTCCGTTGCACTGGCGCTCACCGCGCTGTTGCTTTCCTGCATCGCGCAGGCAGAGGAGACGTTGCTGCTGCGTTACCCTACGCTTCACGGCGACCAGCTGGTGTTCAGCCACGGCGGCGATTTGTGGCGCAGTGCTGCCACCGGTGGCACGGCGGTGCGACTGACCGCGCATCCCGGGCTGGAGCTGTTCCCACGGTTTTCTCCGGATGGGGCACGTATTGCGTTCACCGCCCAGTACGATGGTGACGAGCAGGTGTACGTGATGCTCTCCGGCGGCGGTGAGCCCCAGCGCCTGACGTGGTATCCGGCCACCGGTCCGCTGCCCGATCGCTGGGGCTACGACAACCAGGTCTACGGCTGGACGCCGGATGGCTCAGGGGTGCTGTTCCGCAGTCTGCGCGACACCCACGACGTGGGCGCCTCGCGCCTTTACATCGCGCCGGTCGCGGGGGGCATGCCCGAGGCATTGCCAATGACGCGATCAGGCGCGGGTGCGCTGTCGCCGGACGGCCGACGCATCGTCTACTCGCCGCTGTTTCGCGACTTCCGCACCTGGAAGCGCTATGAGGGCGGTTGGGCGCAGCAACTCTACACGCTGGATCTCGATGGCAGCCGCGCGCAGCGCATCACCGATCACCCGCGTTCCCATCGCGACCCGATGTGGCTGCCAAGCGGTGTGTATTTCGTCTCTGATCGCGATGGCACCCTGAACATCTACCGCCATGACCCGGACAGTGGCGAGACCACGCAGCTCACGCAGCATGATGAATGGGACGTGCGCTGGCCCAGCGCGGACGGCGAGCAGCGCATCGTCTACGAGCTGGGTGGACGTCTGCGCATCCTCGACGTGGTCAGCGGCGAGGACACCGCGGTGTCCATCACCGTGCCGTCCGATGGGGTGGCACGGCGGCCTGCACGCATCAGCGTCAGTGATCGCATCCAGGAGGCGGTGCCCGCGCCCGACGGCAAACGCATCGCCATCGTCGCGCGTGGCGAAGTGTTCAGCGTGCCCGCCGAGCATGGACTGACGCGTAACCTCACCCGCAGCAGTGATGCCCACGACCGCGAGGTCATCTGGTCACCGAAGGGGGATCGCCTGGCCTTCATTTCCGATGCCAGCGGCGAGGAAGAACTCTGGGTGGTCGAGCAGGCCGGCGGCCAGGCGCGGCAGGTCACGCGTGACAGCAAAACCCGTTACTTCCGACCACGCTTCTCGCCCGATGGCGAACACATCGCCGTGGTCAACGCGCGCAACGAGTTGCTGGTGGTTGATGTGGCCAGCGGGCGCATCACGGAAGTTGCGCGCGATCCCTTCGAAAACAACCGCGACCATGTCTGGTCGCCCGACGGGCGCTGGCTGGCCTTCAGCATGAGCCAGGTCAGCGGCTTCAGCCGCCTGCACCTGTGGGAACGCGAGCGCGGCAGGCTGCACGCGTTGGGCTCAGGCATGTTTCACGAACACACGCCGGCCTGGGACCCCGAGGGCGGCCTGCTGTACTTCCTGGCGATGCGTGAGTTCCATCCGCAGATCTCGCGCATCGAGTGGGATTATGCGACCAACCGCGATACCGGAATTTTTGCCTATGCGTTGCGCGCGGATGCCGACAATCCGTTTGCGCCGCGCAGCGACGAGGTGGGTGACAAGGCCGAGGCTGCCAAGGACGACGAAGAGGAACCCGCCGCTCAAGGCGCACGCCGCCGAGGCGAGGATGCTGGCACCGAAGCCCTGCGGGTGGAGCTCGATGGGGTCGATCAGCGCGTGATCCGCGTGCCCGTTGATGCGGACAATTACTCGCAGCTCACGGCCACCGGCACCCACCTGGTATACGGTCGCAGTGATCCGTTCTTCTATGGACGCGATCCGGCCACCCGGCCGGCCGTGATGCTCTACGACATCGAGAAGCGCAAAGCCAGCACGCGCCTGGAGGATGTGGCGGGTTTTGTGGTGTCGGCCGACGGCAAGCAGCTGCTGGCCCGCCAGAACGGCACGCTGAAGCTTTATCCGCTCACCGAAGGCGACGGCAAGACGCTGTCACTGGACGGACTGATGATGGATCGCGTGCCGGCCGAGGAATGGGCCCAGATATTCGATGAGGTCTGGCGGCGTTTTCGCGATCATTTCTATGTCGAGAACATGCACGGCTATGACTGGGAGGCGATCGGCCAGCGCTATCGAGCGCTGCTGCCACATGTGGCGCATCGTTCCGACCTCAACTACATCATCGGCGAAATGATCGGCGAGCTCAACGTTTCGCACGCCTACAAGTCCGGTGGCGACCTTGCGCGGCCGTCACGCCCGACGGTATCGCTGCCCGGCGCACGCTTCGATCTCGACACACGCGCCGGGCGCTATCGCATCGCGCGCATCTTCGAAGGCCAGAATGCCGAGGCACGCTACCGTTCGCCGCTGACGGAAGTGGGTGTGGATGTGTCGGTCGGCGACTACGTAATGGCGATCAACGGCCATCCGCTGAGCGCACAGGACAACCCGTACCGCTTGCTTCACGCTGCACGCGGTGCGCCGGTGGAGTTGAGCGTCTCGGCCCGGCCCGACGGTCCCGATGCTCGCATCGTGCGTTTCGAGCCTGTGGAGAGCGAGCGCGACCTGATGTACCTGGCCTGGGTCAGCGAGCGCTATCGTCGCGTCAGCGAGGCGACCGACGGCCGGGTGGGCTACCTGCATGTGCCGGACATGGGCTCCAATGGCATTCGCGAGTTCATCAAATGGTTTTACCCGCAGGTGCGTCGCGAAGGACTGATCGTCGATGTGCGCGCGAATGGCGGCGGCAACGTCTCGCAGATGCTGATGAATCGACTGAACCGCGAGCTGCTCAGCGTCACCCATACGCGCCACTGGCAGCGACCCAATACCTATCCAAGCATGGTGTTTACCGGACCGATGGTCACGCTGATCAACGAGACCTCTGCCTCCGATGGCGACATCTTCCCATGGCAGTTCCGCAAGGCAGGCCTGGGCCCGCTGATCGGCAAGCGCACCTGGGGTGGCATCGTCGGCATTACCAATCGCGGACCACTGGTCGACGGCGGGGAGGTGTCGGTACCTGAATTCGGCACGGCCGACGCCGATGGGAGCTGGGCCGTGGAGGGCGAGGGCATCGCACCGGATATCGAAGTCGATAACGATCCTATCTCCGAGATGCAAGGACACGACCCGCAGCTGGAGCGCGCCATCGAGGAGGTGCGCGAACGCATGCGCACGCACCCCGCGGCCTTGCCGGCGCGGCGCGCCGACCCGGTGAAGAC
>JBGTIC010000109.1:0-4590 GCA_041745895.1 Gammaproteobacteria bacterium | reverse complement strand
CTCGTTCACGTAGCGCCCGCCTACGGAAGGATAGAGCCCGGATGCCTCAAGCGCCGCTGCGTAGCGACCCATGCGTGCGACATCCAGGGTCGTGCCCGCAATGATCATGTAGGCGGCGCAGGGTTCGTGCGCGACAGCATGGGGGACGTGCTGAAAGATCTCGATGGGCATCCCGTCTGGCATGTGAACGATGACAGAGTGCACCGGGCCAAGATCCGGGAGGTGCACGGCGCGCACCGCCGGTCGAGACTGCGCGGAGAACGCCTCCCAGCGCGCCAGGAACGCTTCGAGATCCCTGACCTCGAAGCTCCACATGCCCACCCCGCGTTGCCACAGTCCCGGCTTGTCAGCCGCGATCTTCTCACCAGCCAGCAATTCCATGACCACCAGGTAGCCCGTGCTTGCGCCCGGGCTGAACCACTGCTGGAAGGCAATCTCCTGGCCGCGTTCAAGACCGCGAAGCCCGCCCTCGGGGCCGCTGCTTCGGAAGCTCATTTCGCGACGCAGCTCCAGCCCCAGGACTTCGCGCAGGAAATTACCGGTTTCCAGAATGTCGGCGACGAATACACTGCTGTAGGCAACACCACCGATATCCAGTGCAGCATCGATAGCGCCGATAGGGGTGAGGGGCCCACGGTCCACACCCAGCACCAGTACATCATCGGGGGCCATCAGGTGAAACTCGCCGACGTCGTAGGTCGAGCCGTCTTCCCTGGGAAACGCCATACTCACCACATCGGCCGTCGCCTCGAAGCCATGGGCCTGCACCATCTGGTAACGCCGAGCGAGTCCGCGGATCGGGAAGCCGAAGCCCAGCGGGCCGACGATTCGGCTGTCGTAAGCAGGTCTGAAGCTGGCCTGCGCCTCTGGCACGCTGATGGCGCGCACGCTCGCCGCACCCTCGGCGCCCGGCTGACGGAACAGGGCAATTTCCAGTACATCGGTCGCGCCCAGGCCCCAGTGCGCGGCGAGCTCGCGGGCATCCTCATCACGCAGCGTGACCATTTCCATGTCCATGCCCAGGGCGCCCTGGTAAAACCGCCGCGTCGCAATGAGGTCGCCGGTCGTGATTGTCACGACACGAAGGGGCAAGGTACGTGCATCCTCCACGCTCGAGCGCGGCAGCATCGGGTCCGCAGGCTCGCCTGTCGCGAGCGCGAAACCGGTCGGCCAGATG
Organism: Gammaproteobacteria bacterium; assembly: GCA_041745895.1. Taxonomy (GTDB): domain Bacteria; phylum Pseudomonadota; class Gammaproteobacteria; order Steroidobacterales; family PWYM01; genus PWYM01. The sequence continues at coordinate 3,413 of JBGTIC010000109.1, read as the reverse complement.
GCCGCCATGCACACAGTCCAGGCCAAAGCCATGTTGAGAGGTGAGACTGCCACGGTGCTGCCCTCCTGCCTTGCGCTGTTCGAGCCTAGAATGATTGTTTGGTACTTTCGACGGCGATACGGATGCAGCTGAACTGTTCCCCGAATTCATCCTCGAGCAGGAGTTCGCTGCGCGACTCGCGAAGTATCGTTACCGTCTCGGTGTGAGGCATCTGCGGAAGCATCGGCATGAGCTGCTGGATCAGGTAGCGCTGAAGTTCCACGGCCTGCGCAGAGCCCGGTGCAAGCTCCAGTGTTTCCAGCGTCAGCGTAAGTTGCCGCCGGTCGCGCCGCCATTGGCCACGACTCGTACCGGCCAGCACCAGCGGCCATGGGCCGAAGTTCACGATCGCATCACCATCGGTGTTGAATCGGCCGTCGGCGCGCAGATGTGATCGGGTGTCGACCTTCAGCGCCAGATCACTCTGGCCGGCCACCCCCAGGCGAAGCTGTGTCGGGCACTGCCAGTGTCCGACAAGATCGACATCCGCCGCGTGCGCGGTATACCACAGCGTGGCCGCCGCGAACACGCACACACTCATGGCAATACCCGTCAGCCGCGGACTACTGACCTGCATCATCCACCGCCAATGCCCGCGACTGCGCCGGGCGTACGCGAATCTCCAGTGGACGCAAGGCCAGGTACACGGCCAGCGACGCAAACAGGCCCAGCAGGGACGGCGCGATCTCCAGATCGATCGGCGACCAGGCCTTGCCGTTGGCCGCCGCAATCACGGCACCGCCAAGGAAGGCTGCAATCGCTGAACCGTTGATCGCATGACGCGCGTCGGGCTCGAAGCTCAACGGTCGACGTCGCACCAGGTAGTACTCGGCCAGCACGGGACCGACGATGGGCGGGACGATGGTGGCGAGCAGATCGATCCAGCCGAGAAACATCTGGTAGATGCCAAGGCCCAGAATCGTCCCGAGCACGCCGCAGACCACCACCATCACGCGCTTGGGTCGCCTGAACAGGCTGGCGGTCTGCACACTGGGCAGATATAGATTTGCATCGCCCGTCGTCCACAACGCAAGCGTCATGCCCAGCAGACCGAAGATCGCTGCGAAGCCGGCCAACCCGGCCATATACACGGTGAAGTCCGGACTGCCGCTGGCAATGGCGCCGAGCGCGCCGATGGTATGCAGAAACACCTGATTGACCACCAGCACGACAAACGGTATGGCCAGGGCGACTGCCAGCGTTCGCGCAAAGCGCACGTACTCTGCCATCACGACCGCACCAACGATCCAGGCTCCAACGACGATATTGACCGCATCGAATCCGGAGATCGGATTTTGCGCCGCACGGGCGGCAGATTGCTCCAGCAATGCAGCAAGCCCCCCCGCCTCGTCGAGATTCAGCACGATGGCGTAAACACCCACGGCAACGAGCACGGCCATGGCCGGCACACCCACCCGTTCGAGCCCCTTGATACCGAAATAGGTCGTGAAGGTGAACAGCAGACCGCCGAAGATCGCCACGGCGAAATACACGGCTGTGCCGGGGGACTGGGTCCAGACCTGCGCGAACGCACCGACCACGATGCCCTGCCAGCCGATTGTCAGCAGCGCGATCAGGATGACGGGCATGTACGCGCCGATCGGACCGTAGGTCGCGCGAAAGATCAGCGCACTGTTACAACCGGTACGGTAGGCAATGTACCCGACCATCGCGCCGATGCCGAAGTTGATCGCGTTGCCCAGCATCGAGTACCAGAACAGGTCCGGCCATAGCATGACGCCCGAACCCAGGGCGCCGCCCGCCAGGAGTCCTGTGATCAGAAAGCCCCAGCCGAACGCCAGCGCAAGCAGCGGTCCCGCCGGTCTGCGCTGTTCCGGGCCCAGCGGCGCCAGGGGATTGTCGGCGCTGTCGCGCTCGGCAGCCTCATCGAGCCGCCACCATTCCGAGAATCGAAATTTCGCCATGCTGCCTGCCCCTTGGGTCGTGCGCGACCGCGCTAACATACGCCTGCGGGCCACGCACCACAAACCTCGGCTTTATGACTGGTCAGTCGAAGTTCCGCTGAGTTCGCGATCCGGGGACCGGGCGTTGTCTTGTGGGATCATGAGCAGCAGCGCAGCGAATACTTGAGGAGCCCGTCGTGACTGCCGAACAGTATATTGACCCCACCCGCGAGGCCTTTGCAGACTTCAAGGCACTGCCGAGAGACACCCCGATCCACATGTTCAATCTGCTTCGTTTCAGGCCGCAGGCGGCCTACCCGGAGGGCCATGAACATGCATCGAGCGGGCTGACCGGCGCACAGGCTTACGGCCACTATGGTCGCGCCAGCGCGCCGGTGTTCGCGCGCGTCGGTGGGTCGATCATCTGGCGGGGTCACATGGAATCGATGGTGATCGGCCCCGCGGATCAGACCTGGGATGCCGCCTTTATCGCGATGTATCCAAACGCTTCGGCATTCCTGGCGATGGTGACCGATCCGCAGTACCGTCTCGCGGTGATCCATAGGCAGGCCGCAGTGCTGACCAGCCGTTTGCTGCGTTTCGCCCCGGCGCAGGGCGATCCCACCGGGTTTGCCTGACCCCCCGGGTGGCGTCGGCAAATTGCGACGTGTAGGCGAATCGCGCCCGGCGGTGGCACACTGGAACAGTTCACCCTGCCCGTTGCTGCAGGCAGGTGACCGCACACTGCCCTGCAGCATGGGCGACTACCGCCGGGAGGGGTTATGTTCGAGTTTGGCAAGGGTAAGCGACCCGCAGAGGAAGATCATATGCAACCGCGTGACAACAGCACCGCCATGCGCCAGGAAAGCCAGACACCAGCCACGGGTGCCCCCGCACGGGCAATGAGCGCCAGCCAGCCCGCTGTGATCGGTCCGTCGATCCGCATCGAGGGGGACCTGCAGGGCGAAGAAGACCTTGTCATCGAGGGCGAGGTACACGGCACCGTAAACCTGCGCGGCAATGCGCTGACGATCGGCAGCAAGGGTCAGGTGAAGGCTGACGTGTACGCACATTCGATCCGGATCGAGGGACACATGGAGGGCGATCTGTTCGCCGCCGAACGTGTCTTCATCACCAAGACCGCGAATGTGCGCGGCAACATCACCGCGCCGCGAGTCAACCTTGAGGATGGCGCGCGTTTCCGCGGCGCAATCGAGATGGATCCCGAATCCCTGCAACCCGTGTTTGGCGCAAGCAAGGGCTCCAAAGTGAGCGGTGGCACGACAGCTACGGCCCCTACTGGTCAGCCTTCTGCCGCTTCGGCGACCACGTTGCCGGGGGCAAGTGCCGCGGCACCACGCGCTGCGGGCACTGGTGGTATCGCGGGCAAGGACACCAAGGCGGCGGGCTGAGTCCAGCTGAAGCGCTGCGCTCTGCCATGAGGCCGGCACCCAGCGGCCGGGGTCGAAC
>JBGTIC010000108.1:0-3172 GCA_041745895.1 Gammaproteobacteria bacterium | reverse complement strand
CTGGCGTCGCCTGCGGGAGGTCTTTGGCGGAATGGCTCCCTTCGGTCCGCTTTATTTCCACCAAAGACCTCCCGCAGGCGACGCCGGAACCGCCACCGGGGTGGGCCACCGGTTTAAGTAAGTGCCGTTGGTGCTAGGGCGGCTATGGCTTGAGCGTGTCGTCCTTGTCGCGGGTCAGTTCCGCCCAGGCGGAGTGGTTGTGGATCGACTCGAAATTCTCGCAGCTGATCCGGTAGGCCCGAATGCGCTCATCGGCGTTGAGCTCGATGGCCAGGTCACGAATCATGTCCTCGACGAACTTCGGATTGTCGTAGGCGTGCTCGGTGATGTGCTTCTCGTCGGTTCGCTTGAGCACTCCGTAAACCTCCGCGGAGGCGGTGCGCTCGGCGATCTCGATGAGTTCCTCAAGCCAGATGATGTCCTCGACACGCGCCTCGATGGTGATCTCCGAGCGCTGGTTGTGCGCGCCATACTCGGAGATGCGCTTGGAGCAGGGACACAGGCTGGTCGCCGGCGCCGCGACGCGTAACCAGACCTCGTTGTGGCCCTGTCGCCGTCTGCCGATGAACGCCGCACGGTAGTCCATCAGGCTGGGCACACCGGAAACGGGTGCGACCTTGCGCCGGAAATACGGGAAGCTGATCTCGATGTCGCCGTCGCGGGCGTCGAGCCGCTCGGTCATGGCCTCGAGCAGGTGCCGGAAGCTGTGCACCGACAGCGCTTCGGCATGCTCGTTGATCAGTTCCACGAAGCGCGACATGTGCGCGCCCTTGCTGTCGTGGGCAAGCGCTACGGTCATCGTCAGTTCGGCCACGGTGCCCTGGCGGTGCCCGGAGCGGTCCTCGATCTGCAACGGATGACGCAGTGAGCGCACGCCCACGCGGTCGATGGCTATGCGCCGCGGATCGCCTTCGCCCTGCACGTCGGCAGGCGCTTGCTGCTCGGAGCCTGCACGGTGAACCTGCTTCATGTTGCTTCCCTGCTCAAGTCCGCTTGAGGTGCGGAAATTATAGACCAGCCGGCCGCCGAGGCGCGCCGACGGCGTTCACAGGGCGGGCGAGGCGGGTTTCAGCGCCGCAGGGCAGTACCAGTGGCGAACCCTGGTCAGCACGCTTTCTGCATTGAGGCCTGCGTCGCGCAGGTTGTCCTCGCGCGAGCCGTGCTCTATGACCACATCCGGGATGCCAATGTTCAATATCGGGATCTGGACGCCATGGGCGGCCAGCAGTTCATTGACCGCGCTGCCGGCGCCCCCGGCCACGGCGTTGTCTTCCAGCGTGACGATGACATCGTGGCCGGCGGCCATGTCCAGGATCATGGCCTCGTCCAGCGGCTTTACAAAGCGCATGTTCAGCACGCTGCCACCCAGTTCCCGGGCACAGACCTCGGCGATCGGCACCATCGCCCCGAAGCCCAGCCAGGCGATGCCGTGGCCGCGTACCCGCAGTTCGGCGCGTCCGATCGGCAGTGCGGCCATGGTCTTGTCGATGGCCACGCCCGGCCCCTGGCCGCGCGGATAACGAATCGCACTCGGGCCGGCCAGCGTGTAACCGGTGTAGAGCATCTGGCGACACTCGTTCTCATCGGCTGGTGCCATGATCACCATGTTTGGCAGGCAGCGCATGAAGGACAGGTCGTAGGCGCCCTGGTGGGTGGCCCCGTCGCTGCCGACGAGGCCGGCGCGATCGATCGCGAACACCACCGGCAGATTCTGGATCGCCACGTCATGCACGAGCTGATCGTAGCCACGCTGCAGGAACGAGGAATAAATCGCCACCACCGGCTTCATACCGCCGCAGGCAAGGCCGGCGGCGAGCGTCACCGCGTGCTGCTCGGCGATGGCGACGTCGAAATACTGCTCAGGGAAGCGTCGTTCGAACTCCACCATGCCCGAGCCTTCGCGCATGGCCGGCGTGATCGCGACGAGGCGCTCGTCACCTTCAGCCATGTCGCACAGCCAGTGGCCGAAGATCTGCGAATAGGTCGGTGAACCGGGTTTTTTCTTGTTGATGACCCCGGTGGCCGGATCGAAGGGGCCAGGGCCATGCCAGGTGATCGGGTCGAGCTCGGCGGGCTTGTAGCCCTTGCCCTTGCGTGTGACCACGTGCAGCAGCTGCGGCCCTTTCAGATTCACGACGTTGCTCAGGGTCTTGACCAGTGCATCGAGATCATGGCCGTCGACCGGGCCAATGTAGTTCAGGCCCATCTCCTCGAAGATCGTCCCCGGCAGGATCATGCCCTTGGCGAAGGCTTCCGAGCGGCGCGCCAGCTCCCACACGGTGGGAATGAGCTCCAGTACCTTCTTGCTGCCTTCCCGCACGTTGGTATACAGCTTGCCGGAGAGCAGACGGGCAAGGTAGTTGGACATCGCGCCGACGTTCTGGGAGATCGACATGTCGTTGTCATTGAGGATCACCAGCAGGTTCACATGCAGGCTGCCGGCATGGTTGAGCGCCTCGAAGGCCATGCCGGCGCTCAGGGCTCCGTCGCCGATGACCGCGGCCACGTGATGATCCTGGCCGAGTTTTTGCGCGGCGATCGCATAGCCCAGGGCGGCACTGATCGAGGTGCTGGAGTGGCCCACGCCGAACGCGTCATGGTGGCTTTCGGCCATCTTCGGGAATGGCGCCAGCCCGCCGTGGCGCTTGATCGTGGGCAGTTCGCGCCGCCTTCCGGTCAACACCTTGTGCGGATAGGCCTGGTGGCCGACATCCCAGATCAGCTTGTCGCGTGGTGTGTCGAGCACGTAGTGCAGTGCACAGGTCAGTTCCACCGTGCCCAGGCCCGCAGCGAAATGCCCACCTTTGGCGCTGACCGTGTGAATTAGGAACTCGCGCAGCTCGTCGGTGACCTGATGGAGCTGTCCGGGGTCCAGACGACGCAGATCTTCGGGACTCTCGATGGTCGACAGCAGAGGATAGGGGTTGTCGCTCATGCCTTGTCACCCGGCGACCGCGGCCGCGCGTAGTGTTGCCAATAGTGTAGTGTCAACATTATGGGACACTGTTGTCCCTGACGCCAATATGAAAGGCTTGCTGCTGTGCAACAGGGCGACTGCCGTTGCTCGACGCCACTCAATGCCGGCGCTCAATAATGAAGCGGGCCAGCGCCTCCAGGCCCTGGGCTGTGGGCCCGAGCGGGAGCAGCGCGGCCAGCGCCTCGTCGAGCAGTC
>JBGTIC010000107.1:0-10910 GCA_041745895.1 Gammaproteobacteria bacterium | reverse complement strand
GCGCGGCCACCTCGCCGCTCTCCAGCGCGCGACTCTGGCCCCGGCGCAGGCCGCGCGGCAACTGCACCGGCCCATAGGCCACACGGATCAGTCGACTGACCTGATGACCCACAGCCTCCCACAGGCGTCTGACTTCACGATTGCGCCCCTCGGCCAGGGTCACGTTGAACCAGGTGTTCGCACCATCCCCGCCACTGGCACGAATCGATCCAAAACGCGCCGGACCGTCTTCAAGCTCCACGCCATCGAGCAGGCGCTGCAGGGTCTCTGCCGTGACTTCACCCAGCACACGTACCGCATACTCGCGCGATACTTCCGAGGAGGGATGCATCAGCTTGTGGGCAAGCTCGCCATCGGTGGTGAACAACAGCAGGCCTGAAGTATTGACGTCAAGTCGGCCAACAGAAATCCAGCGTCGACGCGCCTTGGGCAAGGCCTGGAAAACCGTCGGGCGACCCTCGGGGTCGCGCTCCGTAGAGATTTCTCCATCGGGCTTGTGATACGCCAGCCACGCGTGCGGGCGATCGGCCCGGGGCAGCTTGAGCATGCGCCCGTCGAGCGCGAAACTCTCTCGACCCGTCACCGACTGGCCGGGTTCGGCGGGCTGGCCATCGACGCTCAAGCGTCCCTCGCTGATCCAGCGTTCGATCTGTCGTCGCGATCCCACGCCGGCCTCGGCCAGCAGCTTCTGGATGCGCTGAGCGGCTTGCATGGTCGGGCTCAGAGCGAACCCGGCTGCTTGAGGTGCACGACGTTGCTGCGCACGGCTTCCCCGTCGCGCCCATCGTCGGGCTCGATTGAGTCGTCGTCACCGTCTGCAGCAGCGAGATCCACCCCGTCATCGGTACCCGGTTCTGCGCCTGCCTCTGCCTGTTGCGCAGATCCGTCTGGCTCATCGCCTTGGCTGCCTGCCGCGGCAGCCGGCAATGCGCCGGGCTCGCGCAGATCGAGTTCAACATTCAGGCTGTCGAGGTCGCGCAGCTCCGCGAGCGAGGGCAGCTCGTCCAGGCGCTTGAGTCCGAAGTAGTCGAGAAATTCGCGGGTCGTACCGTACATCGCCGGACGCCCGGGAACATCGCGATGACCCACCACGCGGATCCACCCGCGCTCGCCCAGCGACCGGATGATGTTGGTACTCACCGAGACGCCGCGCACCTCCTCGATTTCCCCGCGCGTGATCGGCTGCCGATAGGCGATCAACGCAAGGGTTTCGAGCAGCGCGCGTGTGTAGCGCTGCGGGCGCTCCTCCCACAGGCGCGACACCCACTCGGTGACCTGGCTGCGTGTCTGAATCCGATAGCCGCTGGCCACTTCGGCGAGCATGATGCCGCGACTTTCATAGTCGCTGGCGAGTTGCTCGAGCGCGGCAACCAGCTGGCTGCGCTCAGGGGCTTCAATGCCGAACAGCGCGGTGAGCTGATCGAGCGTCAGCGGGCGACCCGCTGCCAGCAGCGCCGCCTCCACGATGTTCCTGATCTGTAAATCCTGCATGGACACTCTCGATTCGGACTCTTGGGCGTTGGTCGTCGTCAGGGGTTGCGCTCCGCACCGGCGGCACGCACATGTATGGGGGCATAGGCCTCGGCCTGCACCAGTTCGATCAGCGATTCTTTCAACAGCTCCAGCAACGCAAGAAAGGTCACGGCAACGCCCATGCGACCCTCAGCCGGATCGAACAATGCGTGAAAATCCGTGAACTCACGGCCGCGCAATCGCGTAAGCACCTGGGTCATGCGCTCGCGCACGGACAAGGGCTCGCGCTGAATATGGTGATGGGCAAACATTGATGCACGATCAAGGACTTCCTTGAAGGATGTGAGAAGTTCCTTCAGGGTTACATCCGGCAACGTTTTGATCACTTCGCGCTCGGCGACCTCGACACCGGCGACAAGGTGATCGCGCTCCAGACGCGGCAACTCGTCGAGATCCTCGGCGGCCTGCTTGTAGCGCTCGTACTCCTGAAGGCGACGCACAAGCTCGGCACGCGGATCAGCTTCCTCGCCCTCCTCCACAGGCGGGCGCGGCAGCAGCAGCCGGGATTTGATCTCCGCGAGCATGGCCGCCATGAGCAGGTACTCCCCGGCCAGCTCGAACTGCATCTCATGCATCAGCTCTATGTACTGGATGTACTGCCTGGACACCTCGGCGATCGGGATGTCGAGAATATTGATGTTCTGCCTGCGAATCAGGTAGAGCAGCAGGTCCAACGGACCCTCGAAGGCCTCGAGAAATACTTTCAGCGCGTCGGGCGGGATGTAGAGGTCGCGTGGCAGCTGCGTCACCGCCTCGCCCTCGACGATCGCAAATGGCATCTCCTGCTGCCCGGGTAGAGTCGGCGCCAAGGGACGCGCATCGGCCGTGCCTGCGCCGGGCGCGTCTTCTTCGCTGCGAGATCCAGGTTTCATATCTACTATATTCATCAGCTTGCGCCCTCAGGCGATGCCGCCGAGCCGCAAGAAAAGCGACTGAAAAGTCGCGATCAACGGCCGCAGGATGGGCCACAGCAACCCTGTAAGCAACAGGCCCAGAATGATGAGTATGCCGTAGGGTTCGATGCGGTCGAGCTGATCGGACTGACGCGGCGGCAACAGCCCACTGAGCACGCGACCGCCATCCAGCGGCGGAATCGGCAACATATTGAATACAGCCAGTACGACGTTGATGAAGATTCCGGCCTCGCAGACCATGCGCAGCACTGCAGCAGCACCCTGACCCCCGCCGAAAGTCACTGTAACTGCCAGTAGCAGCGCCCACCCCAGCGCCATCGCAAAGTTCGCCGCCGGCCCGGCTGCCGCCACCCAGACCATGTCCTGGCGCGGTCGTCGCATGTTACGCGCCGCTACGGGCACAGGCTTGGCCCAGCCGAACAGAAAACTGGTGAACAACAGCATCGCCGCGGGCACCAGAATGGTGCCTACGGGATCGACATGCTTGATCGGATTCAGGCTCAGGCGCCCGAGCATCTCAGCGGTGCGGTCACCGAATCTACGAGCCGCCCACCCATGTGCGACTTCGTGCAAGGTGATCGCAAATAGCGTCGGAATCGCGAATATTCCCACCAGAAACAACGCATTTTGGAAGTCGGGCATCGCCATCCGGACATTATACGGTGGCTGACCCCTCCGCTCCCAAAAACTCGATGGAGCCCTTGCCCTCGCGCAGCAGCTTTACGCCAGCAGGTCCAAGCTCCAGGACCGTCGTGGCCTCGATGCCACAATTTCCACCATCGATGATGGCATCGAGTTCGTGGGGCAGGCGCTCAGCAATCTCCTCGCCGTCGACCAGTGGGCGGCTATCCCCGGGCAGCCACAGCGTCGAACTCATGATCGGCTCGCCGAGCTCCTCGAGCAGCGCCTGAGTAATGGGGTGTTCGGGTACGCGAATGCCGATGGATTTGCGTTTGGGATTTTGCAGGCGCCGCGGCACTTCGCGCGTTGCCGACAGGATGAAGGTATACGGACCGGGCGTGAGCGCCTTGAGCAATCGATAATTGGCGTTATCCACACGGGCGTAAGTAGCGATCTCCGAGAGATCCCGACAAACCAGTGTGAAGTCATGATTCTTGTCGGCCTTGCGAATGCGCCGGATCCTCTCCATTGCCGATTTGTCGCCCAGATGGCACCCCAGCGCGTACGAACTGTCTGTAGGATAGGCGACCACCCCGCCCTGCCGGATGATCTCTACGGCACGAAGTATGAGCCGGCGCTGCGGGTTGCGCGGGTGGATTTCGAAGTACTCTGTCATGGTTTCATTTTATCGCCAGTACGGATCAACGTATGCAACTGTTCGTCGACTTCTTCCCTCTGATCATCTTCTTCGTCGTCTACAAGCTCACCGACATCATGTGGGCGACAGGCGCCATCATCATTGCCACACTGCTAGCACTGGGTGTTCACTGGCTCAGAACGCGCACGATCAACCGGATGCAGTTGATATCCGGATCGCTGGTGGCCGTGTTTGGCGGCATCACGCTGATGCTCGGCGACGGCATCTATATACAGTGGAAGCCCACTATTGTGTATGCGCTTTTTGCGATCGCCTTCCTCGCCAGTCAGTACCTTGGCACCAAGACCATTGTCGAGCGCCTGATGGGCGAGGCGATCGCTCTGCAGCTTGCAGACTGGCGCGTACTCAACGTCATGTGGGTGATCTTCTTTGCCGTGATGGCAGTACTGAATCTCTACGTCGTCTATAATTTCGACGAAGCAACATGGGTCAATTTCAAGCTCTTCGGGACGCTTGCCCTGACGGTACTGATGATCATCATGCAGGCGGTCTGGATTTCGCGCAGGCTCCCCGCTACCGAAAAGGAAGGTTGAGCATGCTCTACGCGATCATCAGCACCGACGCCCCTGAAAGCCTGCCAAAGCGCAAGTCCGCCAGACCAGCCCACCTGCTGCGCGTGGAAAAGCTGGTTGAGCAAGGCAGGCTTGTCATCGCTGGTCCCCATCCTGCGATCGACAGCCCTGATCCCGGAGAGGCCGGCTTCACCGGCAGTCTCATCGTTGCCGAATTCGAATCGCTGGAGGCGGCACGCGCCTGGGCCGATGCTGATCCCTATGTGGAAGCCAGCGTATACAGCAACGTGCAGGTAAAACCGTTTCGTCAGGTGCTGCCGTGACCCAGCAGCGTATCGAGGCGATCCGCGAGGCTCTCACCCAGAAACTGGCGCCTGAAACACTTGAGATCGAAGATGAAAGTCACCTGCATGCCGGGCATGCAGGTGCTAGAGACGGACGGGGTCATTTTCGCGTGACGATTACTTCGAAGGCTTTCGAGGGCCTAACGAGTGTTCAGCAGCATCAGCTCGTGTATAAGGCGCTGGGTGACTTGATGCGGACGGATATTCACGCGCTTAGTCTGTCCGCCTCCATCACCAGTACCAGTTCCAACCATGGAGCAGGAGTGTGAAACTCCATTATCACCTGCGTTTGCTGGGTTGACTGCAACTTTTTCTAAAGCCGGTCAGAACCAGAGATACTCCTTACGGAACTGTCACTACCGGAAATGGACAGCGAAGCGCGATCACTACCGGATATAGAGCGCACCATACTGTCGCTTCCCGAGATTGAGAGCCTGGCGCTGTCGCTGCCAGAGATCGACTGACGAGCGCTGTCGCTACCCGAAATCGACTGACGCGAGCTGTCGCTTCCCGAGATCGAAAGCCTGGCGCTGTCGCTACCCGAAATCGACTGACGAGAGCTGTCGCTTCCCGAGATCGACTGACGCGAGCTGTCACTTCCCGAAATTGAGAGCCTGGCGCTGTCGCTACCCGAGATCGAGAGCCTGGCGCTGTCGCTGCCAGAGATCGACTGACGAGCGCTGTCGCTTCCCGAGATCGAGAGCCTGGCGCTGTCGCTACCCGAAATAGACTGACGAGCGCTGTCACTTCCCGAGATCGAAAGCCTGGCGCTGTCGCTACCCGAAATAGACTGACGCGAGCTGTCGCTTCCCGAGATTGAAAGCCTGGCGCTGTCGCTGCCGGAGATCGACAAACGCGAACTGTCACTGCCCGAGATGGAAAGTCGCGCGCCATCACTGCCCGAAATGCTCAGCAAATCGCTGCCCGTAATACTCAACGACGCAGCGTCGCTTCCTGAAATCGAAGCAACCAAAGACGTCGCGAGAATTGCCCCTCCCAATACGGGCTGAGTGCCAAGAAACTCTGAGACAGCGCCGAAAGCTGGGGCATATGGGGTATTGGCGAAGGTCGCAGTAAAGTCGATGACCACACCGCCTGCTGCTTCAGCCATACCTTGAGCAGGACTTACGGAGTCCAAACTCGTCCTCAGGAAGACAGGCGAGGCACCAGGCACGTAATGATCATCCAACCTAGCGACGACACCGGCTATAGCGCCGCTGTTTGCTTCCAATCCAACTGCCAAAACGTAATCGCCTACCTGGAGCGATTCCGATACGCGTGCCTGTTCCCCAATTGAAAAGCTCTGACCGAGAATCGTCACTGATCCAGTCAACCGATCGAAAGCCTCCACAGGTCCGACTGCAATTCGCGAAAGCTCGTGAAGCCGTGCCTTATCGGCCGCAAATAAGCTGCTCGTAGTCGAAAAACACCCAATAGTGCCTACCGCAATTGCGGTAAGCACTAGTGAACCAAGTTGTCCACGCGCGACGCCATTACCGCTCATAAATCCTCCAACCCTGTCGTGCTCTAGTCCAATAAGCATCCGCATCGCGGATTCCTTTCGCCGATACAACCTCAAGAAGCGGTTGTCGGTCTTTCTTCAATTGCCAATTCTTCGAGCTCGAAATGCGCCCCTTCGATGAAGTGGTAGACGCCGACTCCAGTCATCACAGCAGCTTCGCCTTCCAATTCATCTTGAGCTCCTAACCAGTCGTCCAACTCCTCGAGCAATTGTTGCCCTCTCCGTCGAATTAATAGATCGAACTGAATCATTTGCGCTGGTGTTAGCGCATGATCAGACATCACAATCCGCTCGAACCTCCCCGTTCCCGCACGCTCCTTCTTTAGGTTCACTTCCAGCGTGTTGACGAAGTTCTCTATCACTCGAGCCATTCTGTTTAGCGCTTCGGGGGCAAGCTTTTCCGGGATGTATGCACGTGAAAGCACCCTTATCCAGCCTGAATCAATCTCTCTAGCTGCTCCGACTCGAAGAATTTCATCCAACATTGCTCTCGGAGCCATGTCCCCGCTGTACCTACGAACCAATTCCGTAAAGCTCGGACCTGAGTTAGCTTCAAAAGGAACTTCAAGAGGCATGCCATAAGGGCCGGTGAACTCCGGATCCTGATGCCAGCCGTCTAGTACGCGTGCTACTCGATGAATATCCTTTTTGTTTTCCGTGGTAATCCTGCCGAAGTCCGTCATTTTCAAACGAGCAACTTCCTTTCTCGTCAGTCCAGTCAAAATTGCTACTCGAGACTGAGACTGCTTTCGATCGGAAAGGCTGAAGTCACTTTCAGCGACCTCGGCATAAACTCCCTTCAAGACTTCAGTGAACTCACCAAGAGCTATTCCATGCCTGATCAGAATTCTTACCAGTGGCCGCATGAAGCGCCGGTAGGCATTCAGCAGCCCTTGTTTAACAGAATCTGACATTTAATCAACATAAGTACTATATTGGGATTGTCTTCCCAAATACTAACATGGTCAAGATTCATAGTTTTGCGGTAGCTCAACGCACAGAAATCGTACGAGTATGTTTGCGAATCGAATATGTTTATGCGGCTTAACAGGCGTTTTTCGTGCAGGTAAGTCTGTTTATGCACATGTTTATGCTTTTCGCCTGCAGAGATGTTATGGCGTCAAGTCAAAATCGAGAGACTTGATCGACCTAAATCCCGATTATTCGCCGCTAAGTTGTTGGAATTGTTAACTACGGCAGGTTCCGCGGCGCATATTGTGCTAACCGTCGGCGAATCGCCACAGCGTTGGAACGGCGCGTACTAAGCGCCGCCCGTTATGGGAGCGTACTCGGCAAATCAACCGGCGTACTCGTCCTCTTCAAAGAAGTACACTCCGACGGCAACCGTACGGCCTGATGGCTGATCGCCAGACGCCCTGTTGAATGACTCAAGTGCGGCGAGGTGATCGTCTACTTCCTTCGTGTAGGCTTCCACACTATCCCTAATGCTCAACCGAAGAGTTTCTATCTGATCTACGGTCAGGTGATCGGAGTAGACAAAGCGCTCAATTCGCCCCGGCCCTTTCCTAGGGTTATCTGAGTTGTACGCCACAGTGGAGATAAGCGATCGTACATTCTGGCGTAGGGACACCAAAAGCCGCTCTTCTGTACCCTCAGGAACAAAATAGGGCTTAACAAGCCTGAGTTTTCCTCCGGGCAGTTCGGCCAAAGCACCGACCCGCTTGAGCTCCGTTCGCACAGCCCCGGGCGTGATATCACCTCCGTAGCGCCGCACAAGCTTGGTAAAGCTAGGTCCGTCTCCTTCAAAAGAAATATCTGACGGCCGTCCGTCGTCCTGCAGATAGTCGGGGTCTTGCTGCCAGAAATGCAAAACATCAGACGGCGCCAGCGCTATAGGAACGTCGCCAGGCGCGAATAGCGCAATCTGCCGCCGGAGCCGTGAAACCTCGCGCCGGGTGAGTCCCGTCATAACTGCGACACGCGCCGAATTTGTCTTCCGACCCCGCAAGCCGTAGTGACGAAGCGAAACATCTACGAACGCAAGCTTCGCGACTCGCGAGAAGTCCTTGTATCCAACCCCAGCGTCCAACAAAAGTCGTGCCATTGGCCGCATCACCTCGAACACGACCTTGAGCAGCCGCTGGCGGAAAGTCTTCATGATTTTGCCAGCAGCGCCTGCAGATCCTCTTCGCTGAGGACTACCACGCCGAGGGACTCGGCCTTGGCGAGCTTCGAGCCGGCCTTCGCACCTGCCACCAGGAAATCGGTACTCTTTGATACGCTGCCGGTGACCTTTGCCCCGAGCACCACGAGCCTGTTGCCAGCCTCCTCGCGAGTCATACTCTCCAGCGTACCGGTGAGAACAAACGTCTTGCCAGCGAGTGGTGCGGAGCCTTCATAAGGCGCGCCGGAAGGCTGGGGCCAGGAAATACCGCTAGCCAGCAAAGCATCCAGGACTTCACGGTTGTGATCCTCTGCGAAAAAGGCGCTGATATGGGCCGCGACGATCGGCCCGACATCGGGCACCGCCTGGAGTGCCTCCTCGTCCGCCGAGGCGATTTTCTCCAGGTCACCGAAATGCATAGCCAGGGCACCCGCAGTAGCTTCACCCACCTCACGGATTCCCAAGGAGTAGAGAAACTTTGCAAGCGTAGTCTGCTTGCTGTGCGCCAGTGACTCCAGCACCCTTTCTGCGGATTTCGCCCCCATTCGCTGGAGTGACTCCAGCGACTCCTGCGACAGGGAAAACAGATCTGCGGGGGTGCGAACCAGGCTCAGGTCCACCAATTGATCTATCAGCTTGGCGCCCAGTCCCACGATGTCCATTGCCTTACGCGAAGCGAAATGGCGTAGCGCCTCCTTACGTTGCGCCGCACAGTACAGACCGCCTACGCAACGGGCCACCGCCTCGCCCTCGGGCCGGACGACATCCGAGCCGCAGACAGGACAGCGTGCAGGCAGTTCCACAGGATGCGCGTCCGCCGGACGACGAGCGGTCATGACTTGCATGACCTCCGGGATGACATCACCGGCGCGTCGCACGATCACCGTGTCGCCCACACGCACATCCTTGCGTCTGAGCTCGTCAATGTTGTGCAAAGTTGCGTTGCTCACGGTCACGCCGCCGACGAACACCGGCTCCAACCTGGCCACCGGGGTCAGTGCGCCGGTGCGGCCAACCTGGAATTCGATACCACGCACGACGGTCAGCTCTTCCTGGGCCGGAAACTTGTGCGCGATCGCCCAACGGGGCGCCCGCGACACGAAGCCCAGGAGACGCTGATGCTCCCGGTCATCGACCTTGTAGACCACACCGTCAATGTCGTAGGGCAACGCCGCCCTGCGTTCGCCCATGCGACGATAGTAGTCGAGGCACCCCTCTATGCCGATGACGCGCTCTGCATCCGGACAAAGGCGCAGACCCCAGCCACGCAACGTGTTGAGCATCTCGCTCTGACAGGCAGGCACGCTCCAACCCTCTACCTGTCCCAGACTGAAGAAAAATACATCCAGTGGCCGCGCCGCAGTCAGGCGTGGATCGAGCTGCCGCAGGCTGCCCGCTGCGGCGTTTCGCGGATTCACGAACACCTTGTCACCGCGTTCGGCGGCTTCCCGGTTGTACTTCTCGAAGCCGGCTTTCGGCATGAACACTTCACCACGAACCTCCAGCACCGACGGGACGTCATCTCCTGTCAGCCGCAGAGGCACAGCCTTGATGGTGCGCACGTTGTGTGTGACATCCTCACCTTGGGCGCCGTCGCCTCGCGTGGCCGCCAGCACCAGCATGCCCTGCTCGTAGCGAATACTGATCGCGGTGCCGTCGAGCTTTGGTTCGGCCATGAACGCCATGTGCTCGTCAACGTCGACGCCTGCCGCGCCGAGGCGGTCGGCGATGCGCTTGCCGAAGGCGCGCAGCTCCTCCTTGGAGAACGCGTTGCCCAGCGAAAGCATGGGCTCCGAATGCCGGACCTCACGGAATGCGCCCTGCGGCTCGGCGCCGACCCGCTGGGTCGGGGACTGTGCCGTCATAAGCTGCGGGTAACGTCCCTCAAGGGCCTGAAGTTCGCGCATCAGGCGATCGTATTCGACATCCGGAATGCTCGGCTCGTCGAGCACGTAGTAGCGGTAGTTATGCTGATCGATCTCTTCGCGCAGCTGATCGACG
Organism: Gammaproteobacteria bacterium; assembly: GCA_041745895.1. GTDB lineage: Bacteria > Pseudomonadota > Gammaproteobacteria > Steroidobacterales > PWYM01 > PWYM01. The sequence goes on along the minus strand of JBGTIC010000107.1, from coordinate 620 downwards.
CGCGCGGCGTGAAGTTCCGGCACATCATCTGCGGGGCGCATTGCGCTCACGATATTTCTACCTTTGCGGATGCTGCATACGGTAGCGGATCAGTTCCTCACGAATGTAGCGTTCGCGTTGAATACTCCAGGTGCTGCCGCTTTCATCCAGAATCTCGCCCTCGAGATCCTGCGCCAGCGCGCGTGCCACCTCGACCATGTCCTCGAAGCAGCGCACCGGATCCTCGGGCCCCGGCAACACCATGAACAGTGTGACACCCGGAAGTCGGGTATCGCGCACTTTCGTAAGATCGAAAGAGCCCGGTTCCGTCATGCTTGCAACGCTGAACAGGGGTGGCCCCTCGACCTCCGGGCGATGGCGATGAAAGATCCCGAACTTGCCATGGCGCAAGCCCAGCTCGCGCAGCTTCAGCACCAGCGTTTCGGCCGACATCGTGTTACCCGCGCGCGCAGCCATCCGCATGGCCACGATCTTCTCGGGATCGATGGGTGGGCCGGGATCCTGCGCGACGACCGGCTCGACCTCGATGTTCGGCAGAGGCTCGGGGTCGCGCGCGTCAAGCTCCTGCTCATCAGGGGCAGCCTCGCCGATGCGAGGCTCGCGACGCGGCGCAGTCCCAC
>JBGTIC010000106.1:0-3059 GCA_041745895.1 Gammaproteobacteria bacterium | reverse complement strand
GCCCCACCGGTATATCGCAGCGCGCCAACACAGCGCCGCGCTGTCGCCAACCAGACGCGCGCGACGCAACGTGCAAGCAGCGGCCACGCCGCTGTCGGCGACACCCGCCGCTACGGCGTGAATTTCGGCGGGCCTCCGCAGCTGAATACCTGGTCGGGGTGGAGCCGCGCGATAAACATTGTGTCCCCTGCGGCGACTCCACAGCGCACGCGCCAGAGCAACGGCGGCCGTCAGGTGACGTTTCGGGAATCCCGCCCAAGCGTGGAATCGCGCGCAAGCGTCGAATTGCAGCGTCTGCGCCGGGATCCCGCGGGCAACATCATCACGCCATGACGATGGCCTCCGGCAACCGACCGCACAGTTCGACGGCGAACGGTACAGCGAACACGCTTGACCCATCATCGTGGGGCAAAAGGCCTGGTCATGTAGGATCAGGGAGATGATGCTGCCCAGAGAGACGCCCCATGAAAGGATCCGACCTGTTCGTTCGCGCCCTGGAGGCCGAGGGCGTCGAACACATCTTCGCCGTGCCCGGTGAAGAAAACCTCGATCTGCTGGAGTCACTGCGCCACTCCTCCATCCGCCTGATCGTGTGCCGGCATGAGCAGGCCGCGGGGTTCATCGCCGCGACATACGGGCGGCTTACGGGGAAAACAGGCGTCTGCCTGGCCACGCTCGGCCCCGGGGCGACGAACCTGGTCACGGCGGCGGCCTACGCCCAGCTCGGCGCCATGCCGATGCTGATGATCACCGGTCAGAAACCGATCAAGACCAGCAAGCAGGGCGAGTTCCAGATCCTGGATGTGGTCGACATGATGCGCCCGCTGACCAAGTACACCCGCCAACTCAGCAGCGCGAATTACATTCCGGCACGTGTGCGCGAGGCGTTCCGCCGGGCCGCCGAAGAGCGTCCCGGCGCGGTGCACCTGGAACTGCCTGAAGACATCGTGCGTGAGGAGACCGACGCACCGGTGATCCGCCGCAGCCGCTATGAAAATCCACGCAGCAGTGAGACTTCGCTGCAGCAGGCGCGCGAGATGATCGAGGCGGCCCACCATCCGCTGCTGCTCGTCGGCGCGGGCGCCAACAGGCGTCACACCTGCGAGGCACTGCGCGCCTTCGTCGACAAGACGGGCATCCCGTTTTTCACCACGCAGATGGGCAAGGGCGTGCTTGATGAGCGCCATCCGCTGTATCTCGGTACCGCGGCGTTGTCGAGTGAGGACTTTCTGCACCGTGCCATCGAGCATGCCGACCTGATCATCAACGTCGGTCACGACGTCGTGGAGAAGCCGCCGTTCATCATGGACGGTGACTCGCAGGATGGCGACGAGCCCAGCCCCGAATTGGCAGGCGCCGGTGTCGCGAACGCCGCGCGCGTCATTCACGTCAACTATGTCAGCGCGACGGTGGATACCGTTTACCGTCCTCAGCAGGGCGTGATCGGTGACATCACCGACAGCGTCGAGCGGCTCACCGCAGCTACGAACGTTTCTGAAAATTGGGAGTTCGAGCGTTTCCTGACCGTGCAGAAGCATCTGCACGCACACATGGAGGAAGGCACCGACGACGAGCGCTTCCCCATCTTCCCGCAACGGTTTGTGGCCGACGTGCGCCGGGTCATGCCCGAAGACGGCATCCTTACGCTGGACAACGGCATCTACAAGCTGTGGTTCGCACGAAATTACCGCGCCTATCTTCCGAACACGGTGCTGCTCGACAACGCGCTGGCGAGCATGGGCGCAGGGCTGCCCTCAGCGATGGCGGCAAAGATGGTCTATCCGGATCGCCGCGTGATGACGATCTGCGGCGATGGCGGATTCATGATGAATTCCCAGGAACTCGAGACTGCGGTGCGCCTCAAGCTCGACCTGGTGGTGGTGGTGTTGCGCGACGATGCCTACGGCATGGTGAAGTGGAAACAGGAAGACATGGGCTTCGACGCCTTCGGCCTGAGCTACGGCAACCCTGATTTCGTCGCCTATGCGCGCAGCTACGGTGCGCAGGGTCATCGGCCTGCATCTGCCGCTGAACTTCGCCCGCTGCTGGAGCACTGCCTGGGCACACCGGGCGTGCACTTGGTCGACGTCGCCGTGGACTACAGTGAAAACCACCGCATTCTCCACGAGGAGATCGAGGAACGAAGCCGCGCGCTGTAGCGCGCGCCGGACCGTGCATCGCCGGCACGTCGCCACCTGATGACTACTCATAGTGGCTCCACATCCTCAGCACCTTTACGACGCCGTCCTCTTCCAGGACCTGGTAGACGAGGCGATGCTGGATGTTGATCCTTCGTGAATACGCGCCGGACAAATCACCGACGAGCTTTTCGAACGGGGGCGGTCTTTTAAAGGGGTCTTCCGCCAGCACGCTCAGCAACGCGCTCGCCTTCGGTTTCAAGCCGCTCGCTGCAAGCTTCCTGGCATCCTTTTGCGCCTGTTTGGTAAAAACAAGCCGCCAGATCACCAATCAAGATCCTGGGTGCACTCCTCGACCGGTGTGTCCATGCCCTCACGGATCGACTCGCGCATGCCGGGCACGGAGAGCAGGAACAGCGTCTCCTGAATCGCCTGCCAGTCGTCTTCGGAGACCAGCACGGCATTGCTGCGCTTCCCGGAAATCAGCAGGGGCTCGTGCGATGCGGCCGCCTCGTCGATCAGTCGATACAGATTTGCACGCGCCTCGCTGGCAGAGATAGTGGCCATGTAGATACTCCGGCAAGGTCCTTGACGACCAAGAGTACGCTTTTGCGTACGTACGTCAAGAGGTACGAGGTTGCTACTGTCGTCACTTCAGAATCGCGTGGTCAGCGCGAGCAACCACTCCGGCGCCAGATCCAGCAGGAAGACCTCCAGGCGCTTATCCAGGCCGAGCAGGACCAGCGCGCCGATCAGCAGCAGGCTCAAGCCCATCACCTTGCGTCCCACTTCACCCGCCCGTTGCAGCCCTTCGCGGTTCAGCGCGAAAAGCCGGCGGGAGGCAAGCCCGGCGGCCGTCAGCGGCACGACCGCCGCCACGCTGAACACCGCCATGATCACTGTCGCCTCCGCCACCCCACT
>JBGTIC010000105.1:0-4603 GCA_041745895.1 Gammaproteobacteria bacterium | reverse complement strand
AGGAACCTCAACGCCGCCGCATAGTCGGCAGCCGAGCGTTGCGCGGCGGCGGCCATGTCACCATCGGCCTTGTTCACGACCACCAGGTCGGCCAGCTCGACGATGCCGCGCTTGATGCCCTGGAGCTCATCGCCGCCCCCGGGCTGCAGCAACAGCAGGAACATGTCGGTCATCTCGGCCACGGCGGTTTCCGACTGACCGACCCCGACCGTCTCGACGATGACGACATCGAAACCGGCCGCTTCCACCAGCACCATGGTCTCGCGGGTATGGCGCGTCACACCCCCCAGCGTGCGCCCGGCCGGCGAAGGCCGGATGAAGGCATCAGGGCTGCGCGACAGCTCGCCCATGCGGGTCTTGTCACCAAGGATCGATCCTCCGCTCAGGGCCGAGGAGGGATCCACCGCCAGCACCGCGACACGATGATCGCAGTCGATGACATGCAGGCCGAAGCGCTCGATGAAGGTCGATTTACCCACGCCCGGCACCCCCGAGATGCCCAGACGGATCGAGCGCCCCGCGTGCGGCGAGAGTTTTGTCAGCAGACGATCGCCGGCCTCGCGATCATCGGCGCGCGTGGACTCCACCAGCGTGATCGCCTGACCCAGCGCGCGGCGGCTGCCTGCCAGCACCGCATCGGCCAGCGCGTCAGGATCGCGGATCATCGATGATCCGAGCTATTGCGCGCGGCCTGGCGCCTCACTCGAACTCCAGGATCGGCTGATCGACCACCAGGCTTTCGCCCTGGCGGGCGAGCACCTTCGCAACGACGCCATCGCTGGTGGCGCGCAGGCTGTTCTCCATCTTCATGGCCTCGACCACAGCAAGTTCCTCGCCGGCCTTGAACTCCTGACCCTCTTCGACCGCGAGGCGTACCAGCAAGCCGGGCATCGGTGAGAGCAGGAACTTCGACAGATCCGGCGGCTTCTTCACCAGCATGTGTCGCGACAGCTCGGCAGCCTGGGCCGAGACCACCAGCGCGTCGGTCTCGGCGCCGCGATGGAACAGCCGGTAGCTCACCCCACGACGATCGATCTGCATGCAGACCGGGCGTCCGTTGACCTCGGCGACAAACAGCGGGTCGCCCGGCTTCCATTGCGTACGCACGCGATAGGTCTGCCCGCGACATTCGACTTCAAAGCCGCCGTCGACCGCCAGCACGCCGACCGGTACCGGCTCACCCTGCAAAATCACGACCCATTCCGGCCGCACGGTCTTGCGATGCGCAGGCAGCTGTCCGGAGAGCTGCGCCGCACGGTCCATCAGCCGACGATGCACGGATGCGGCGACGACCGCCGCTAGCGCGGGATCCTTGCGCGGCACATCGGCCGGGTGGAAGCCATCAGGGTATTCGTCAGCGATGAAATTCGTGCTCAGCCGGCCTTCGCGGAAGCGCGGGTGCGAGATCAATGCGTTCAGAAAACTGATGTTGTGCGAAACACCGCGGATGTAATAGGCATCCAGCGCATCAGCCATGCGATCGATGGCCTGCTCGCGCGTCTCGCCCCCGGTGATCAGCTTGGCGATCATCGGGTCATAGAACATCGAGACTTCGCTGCCCTCGACGATGCCGGTGTCGATGCGCACGTGCTCGCTGGCCTCGGGCGGACGACACTTCGACAGCCGGCCGATCGAGGGCATGAAATTGCGGAACGGATCCTCGGCATACACGCGCGCCTCGAGCGCCCAGCCCGACAGTCGCACCTGGTCCTGACTGATGCCCAGGGGTTCGCCGGCGGCCACGCGGATCATCAGTTCCACCAGGTCCAGGCCCGTGACAAGCTCCGTGACCGGGTGTTCCACCTGCAGGCGCGTGTTCATCTCCAGGAAGTAGAAGTTGCGCTCGCGATCGACGATGAACTCCACCGTGCCGGCGGACTGGTAGTCCACTGCGCGCGCAAGAGCAACGGCCTGCGCACCCATCGCCCGGCGGGTCTGCTCGTCGAGAAACGGCGAGGGCGCCTCTTCGATGACCTTCTGGTGACGGCGCTGAATCGAGCACTCGCGCTCGCCCAGGTGGATGATGTTGCCGTGCGCATCGGCGAGCACCTGGATCTCGATGTGGCGCGGCTCTTCGATGTACTTTTCGGCAAACACGCGGCCGTCGCCGAACGACGAACTCGCCTCGTTGGTCGCGCGCGTGAAGCCGTCTCGGCATTCCTCGTCGTCGCGCACCACGCGCATGCCCTTGCCGCCACCACCGGCAGAAGCCTTGAGCATCACCGGGTAGCCGATGTCGCGGGCGATCTTCACCGCATGCTCGGCGTCGTCGATGACGCCGGTGTAGCCGGGCACCGTGCTCACACCGGCCTTCTCGGCGATTTTCTTCGAGGTGATCTTGTCGCCCATGCTGGTGATGGCGTGCGCCTTGGGGCCGATGAAGACGATGCCTGCCTTTTCCAGCGCCTGTGCAAAGCCGGTGTTCTCGGACAGAAAGCCATAGCCGGGATGCACGGCCTGCGCACCGGTCTTGCGGCAGGCCTCGATGATCGCCTCGCCGACAAGATAGCTCTTCGCACTGGGCGCAGGCCCGATGCGCACCGCCTCATCGGCCATGCGCACGTGCAGCGCGTGACGGTCGGCATCCGAATACACCGCCACCGTGGCAATGCCCATCTTGCGCGCGCTGCGGATTACGCGGCAGGCGATTTCACCGCGGTTGGCTATGAGTATCTTGTTGAACATGAAATCGTCCGGGCTGTGCAACTAGAGCGGAATGTTGCCGTGCTTGCGCCAGGGATTTTTCAGATCCTTATTGGCGAGCATGGCAAACGAGCGGCAGATGCGTGCGCGCGTGGCGTGCGGCATGATCACGTCATCGATGTAGCCGCGACTGCCGGCGATGAACGGGTTGGCAAAACGCCGACGGTACTCCTCGGTGCGCGCGGCGATCTTGGCCTCATCGCCGATGTCCCTGCGAAAGATGATCTCCACCGCACCCTTCGGACCCATCACCGCTATCTCGGCGCTGGGCCAGGCGAAGTTCACGTCGCCTCGCAGGTGCTTGGAGGCCATGACGTCATAGGCACCGCCGTAGGCCTTGCGCGTGATCAGGGTGACCTTCGGCACGGTGGCCTCGGCGTAGGCGTAAAGCAGTTTGGCACCATGCTTGATGATGCCGCCGTACTCCTGCGAGGTGCCGGGCATGAAGCCGGGCACATCCACCAGCGTCAGGATCGGAATGTTGAAGGCATCGCAGAAGCGCACGAAGCGCCCGCCCTTGATCGCCGAGCTGATATCCAGACAACCGGCCAGCACTATCGGCTGGTTGGCAACGACGCCCACCGTGGAGCCCTCGAGGCGGATGAAGCCGATGACGATGTTCTGCGCGTAGTCGGGTTGGAGTTCGAAGAAGTCACCCTCATCGGCGATCTTGAAGATCAGTTCCTTGATGTCGTAGGGCTTGGCCGGATCATCCGGCACCAGCGTGTCCAGCGAGGGCTCCTGGCGCGACGCCGGATCGCTGGTCGGCCACACCGGAGGCTTCTCGCGATTGTTCGCCGGCAGGAAATTGACGAAGCGGCGAGTGCTGAGCAGCGCCTCGATATCGTTCTCGATGGCAAGATCGGCGACACCCGAGCGCGTGTTGTGGGTCATCGCACCGCCGAGTTCCTCGGCGGTCACGGTTTCGTGCGTGACGGTCTTCACCACGTCCGGCCCGGTCACGAACATGTAGGAGCTGTCCTTGACCATGAAGATGAAGTCGGTCATTGCGGGTGAGTACACTGCACCACCGGCACACGGGCCCATGATCAGCGAGAGCTGCGGCACCACGCCTGAGGCCAGCACGTTGCGCTGGAAGACCTCGGCGTAGCCGCCCAGCGAGGCCACACCTTCCTGGATGCGCGCGCCACCCGAGTCGTTGAGGCCGATGACCGGCGCACCGACCTTCATCGCCTGGTCCATGATCTTGCAGATCTTCTCGGCATGCGCTTCGGACAACGAGCCGCCGAACACGGTGAAGTCCTGACTGAATACGAACACCAGCCGGCCGTTGATCGTGCCGTAGCCGATCACCACGCCATCGCCGGGAATGGTCTGCTCGGCCATGCCGAAGTCGACACAGCGGTGCTCGACGAACATGTCCCATTCTTCGAAGCTGCCCTCGTCGAGCAGCACAGCGATGCGCTCGCGTGCGGTGAGCTTGCCCTTGGCGTGCTGGGCTTCGATACGCTTTTCGCCGCCGCCTGCCTTGGCCGCGGCGCGCTTCTCGGCGAGCTGCGCGATGATGTCCTGCATGGTGTTCTCCGGTGGCTGGTCTGGGGCGGTGCTTTAAGCCGCCTTTTTTCGTTCGCGGATCATCCTGATCACATCGCCCGCTGCGAGCGGGATCTGCGTGCCGGGGCCGTACACGGCCGCCACCCCTGCGGCGTGCAGCATCGCGTGATCCTGCGGCGGGATGACGCCACCGCACACCACGAGCACATCCTTGGCATCGGCTGCGCGCAGTGCCTCGATGAGCTGCGGCACCAGGGTCTTGTGTCCGGCCGCCTGCGATGACACGCCCACCACGTGCACGTCGTTTTCAACGGCGTGACGGGCGGCCTCCTCGGGGGTCTGGAACAGCGGACCGATGTCGACATCGAAGCCGATATCCGCAAAC
>JBGTIC010000104.1:0-4032 GCA_041745895.1 Gammaproteobacteria bacterium | reverse complement strand
GCGCCGGCCCGCCGGGCGGCAAGGCAATGAAGGGATGGCTCCAGGCGCAGTCGCGACTGGTCCCGGCACTCGCCAATGAGATGTCGCTGCGACCGTCGCACTGCAACTGATCGCCGCCGTCGACGCGCACGTAGTGGATCTCGGCCTGGCTGACGCTTGCCCACAGCAGCAGCGTGGTGCACGCAGCAAACTTCCGCCAGGCGCTCATGCCGGCCGCAGGATGCGCCAGAAGGTGCGCGGCAGGAGGCTGCGCAGCAACGCCCGGGTCGCGGCCATCGAAGGCTTGTGGCGCAAGGAGCGCAGCAGCATCGTGCGGCCACGACTCAGCTTGCCGTGCTCCAGCAGACCATAGCCGTACTCGTACAGATAGCTTGCGTAGCGCTGGGCAATGCGTGCCGGATGGGCCCGCGCGAATTCCGGTTGCGCCCGCAGGAAGCGATCCATGACGAGCAGATCGTTATTCGCGTCCAGGTCGAAGTCCTGCCGGCTCAGACTGTCGGCACGAATCGTGCGATTGAGGAGCGGTGCATCGATGCAACCCACTCGATAGCGCGCGATCAGGCGCAGGAACAACTCATGATCCTCACCGACGCGCAGCTCGGGATCGAAATACCCGACCACATCCAGGCACGCGCGCGGTACCAGCACGGCGGAGGTGATCAGGAAGAAGTCGCAGAAATAGGCGAGCATCAGGTCACCGCTGGCCGCCACGGAACGCCGCATCCAGCCCTCGACCAGATCGCCGTTGGCATCGACGAAGCGACAGGTGCAATGAATCAGGCCGAGTTCGGGCTGCTCGCGGTACAGCGCCGCCTGGCGCGCCAGCTTGGTCGGTTCCCAGCTGTCGTCGCAATCCAGAAAGGCGATCAGCTCACCGGTACTGGCCTCGATCGCACGGTTGCGCGCCGCCGCGGGTCCGGCGTTGGCCTGCTGCAGGACGACGATGCGCGGGTCGGCCGCGGCCAGTTCCTCGGCCAACAAGAGCGAGCCGTCGCTGGACCCGTCATCGACGATCACGATCTCCAGCTGGCCGGGCGGATAGCCCTGTGCCTGCACCGAGGCCACCGCGCGGGCGAGGTAGCGGCTGCCATTGTAGAGTGGCATCACCACGCTGATCGACGGGGCGATCACAACGACCGGGTGGTTCATCGCCCGCCCCTGCTGCCGTGCACGTTAGGCTGCGCATGACCATTGGTACGCAGCGGCCGGCCGACCGGGGGCGGCGCATAGGCTGCTTCGGTCATCCGCTCGAGGTCCACTTCCGGACCCACCGAGCGCAGCAGCGGCTCGCGCAGGCGCCGGTACTCCCAGTCCAGGGCCGAGGCGACGATCAGACGCAGATCATCGCGGCGCGGGCGCCATCCCAACTGGCGTCTGGCAACCGCCGCGTCAGCGACGATCATGGCCATGTCGCCGGCGCGTCGTGCGGCATCACGCACGCACAGCGGCGAACCGTGGAGTTCGGCCAGCACGTCGATTACCTCGCGGACGCTGTAACCATGGCCGTAGCCACAGTTCGCGGTCAACGAGGGACCAGCGTTGCGCAGGTAGGTGAGCGCGGCCACATGGGCCTCGGCCAGATCCTCGACATGGATGTAGTCGCGCACGCAGGTGCCGTCCGGGGTGGCATAGTCGCTGCCGAAAACCGCAATCTCCGGCCGCAGCCCGACCGCGTGCTGACAGGCGACCTTGATCAGATGGGTCGCGTCGGGCGAGTCCTGGCCAATCCGGCCCGCCGCATCGCAGCCGGCCACGTTGAAGTAGCGCAGGGCCACATAACGCAGATCGCTCACCGCCGCCAGATCACCCAGCATCCACTCGGTCATCAGCTTGGAGCGGCCATAAGGGTTGATCGGCGCCGGCGCGGTCTGTTCGTCCGCGATCCCTCCGGGCGGATCGCCATAGACCGCTGCGGTGGACGAGAACACAAAATGCTTGACCCCGGCGATGCGGCAGGCTTCCAGCAGCACCCTGGCGCGTGCGGTGTTGGAATCGTAGTACTCCAGCGGATGGGCGACCGACTCGGGCACGACGATGCGGGCGGCGAAATGCAACACCGTGTCGATCTGGTGATCCTGCAGCAGACGCAGCACCAGTGCCGCATCGCCGATATCGCCAACCACAAGTTTGCCGTACAGCAGGGCGCCGACCGTGCCGGTACTCAAGTCATCGAGCACGATGATCTCCTCGCCCAGCGCACCGAGGCGGGCGACGACGTGCGAGCCGATGTAGCCGGCGCCGCCGGTGACCAGAATCGCACCGCGCTTCATGACCTGGGCTCCGGCCGCATGGCTGACAGCCCCAGCCCGACCCGATCAAGCAGCGAACGTGCAAGGCGGCGCCACAGCAGCATGTTGCGCGGTTCGCAGCGCAGCGCCCGCGCATGCGCCGCCATTGATGCCAGCCAGCGCCCCTGGGCACTGAGCTCCAGGCCCAGATCACTGGCGACCATCGCCTGCATCTGCTGGTACAGCGCGCGGCCGCGGGTCGACAAGGCCACCTTGCACATCAGACGTTGCCGCGCCGCCGCCATCTTTGTGTGGTCGGCACTCATGCTGCCCGGGGTCATCCGGTAATGGGCGGCAACGACATCGATGTAGCGTGCGCGGAAGCGTTCGAGGATGCGCAGCCACAGATCGCGATCCTCGCAGCCAAGGCCAGTGAACTGCGGATCGAAACCGCCCACGGTCTGCACCGCCAGGCGTGAAAAGACCACCGTCGGGCAGGCGATGTGCTCGAACCTCAGCGCGATCGCCAGGTAGGCGTCAGATTGGGTCGCCCAGTGCCTGGACGGAACCTCCAGGCGGCGGCCACCAGCATCGATACGACAGATGTTGGCGTGCACCAGACCCAGGTCCGGATCGGCGTCGAAGGCGGCCATCGCCTGCTCCAGATGATTGGGCAGCCAGACGTCGTCAGCATCCAGCAGTGCGTAGTAATCGCCCCGACCGGCATCGAGGCCGCGGTTGCGCGCACCCGGCAGCCCCACATTGTCCTGGTCGATGACCCGGATCCGGTCCGGATGGCGCCTGGCATAGGCATGCGCGATGGCGCCGCTGGTATCGGTCGAGCCGTCGTTGACGAGCACGAGCTCGAAATCCTTGAAGCGCTGCGCCAACACGCTTTCGATCGCCACGGCGAGGTATGCGGCGCCGTTGTAGACCGGCATGATGACGCTCACCCGCGGCAGCGACCGCATCGTCTGCCGGCTCTGGCGGAAATGCTCGGTCCGGCTCTCGACCACGGGCAGGCTGGTGATGTTCGGCAGGCTATCCATGCTCAGCGCGCTCCGCGGCCGAACAGCACCACCTCGACCGTCTGCAACAGGATCAGCAGATCGAAGCGCAGACTCTGGAACTTGACGTAATAGAGGTCGTAGCGGAGCTTCTCGACCGCATCGGCTTCCGATGCACCGTAGGGAAATCGCAGTTGCGCCCAGCCGGCCAGTCCCGGCCTTACGCAATGACGCAAACCGTAATGCGGGATGCGTTCGGTCAAGCCGGCGACAAACTCTGGCCGCTCCGGCCGTGGGCCGACGATACTCATTTCCCCCTTCAACACATTCCACAACTGCGGCAATTCGTCCAGTCGTGTCTTGCGCATGATCCTGCCAAGGGCAGTGACCCGGCTGTCACCGGCCTGCGCCCAACGCGCCACGCCATCGCTCTCGGCGTCGGTGCGCATGCTGCGGAACTTGTACAGCCGAAAACTCGCGCCATTCTGGCCGACCCGCTCCTGCGCGTACAGCACCGGAGCCCGACCACGCGACTCAATCCAGCTTGCAAGCACGACCAGCAGCATCAGCGGCCAGGCCAGCAGCAGGATCGTGATGGCGACCGTCAGATCGAAGCCGCGCTTTGTGATCTGTCGCAGCGCCGAGGTATCGAAGCTGCCGGCGAACACACACCAGGAGGGCTGGATCAGATCCAGCGCCGCCTTGCCGCATTCACGTTCGTAAAAGGCATCGAGTTCGAGCACCTTGACCCCTGCCAGCCGACACGCGACCAGATCGAGCATCGGCAGGCTGCGGCG
>JBGTIC010000103.1:0-1890 GCA_041745895.1 Gammaproteobacteria bacterium | reverse complement strand
CTGGTAGGTCGGCAGCCAGTCACCGGCGGCGTCGCGGTTTCGCGCAGCACCCAGCTCCACGGCCAGGTCCACCGCCCCCCAGGTCACGCCGCGCAGACGCGCACTCGCCTGCCTGAGCCTGCCAAGCTCGAACATCGAGCGCGCCGTCTCCGTGGCCACGACCACCAGCCCGATGCGCCCTTCGGGCAGGCCTTCGCGTGCCTCCAGAGCAGCCAGCGCGGCATCGATGCGCGCCAGGTCATCCGCGGTTTCGAACTTCGGCAGCATGATGCCGTCGGGTCGCCCCGCTACGACGCCCGCCAGATCGGCAAGCGCCAGGCCACTGCCCAACGGATTGATGCGTACCCACAGTTCCCGGGCTCGCGGCCAGCGATGCGCATCGAGCACCGCGCGCACACGATCCCGGGCCACGGTTTTATTGGCGGGCATGACCGCATCTTCGAGATCCAGGATCACCGCATCGGCCTGAAGCTCTGCAAGCTTCGCCAGCTTTCGTTCGCTGTCGCCCGGAATGAACAACCAGGATCGCATGGGATTCTCCCCCGCAGGTGCAGGCGGCATGGTATCACCTGCCAGCATGGGCTCTGCTAGCCTTGGCGGCCTGCCCCCTCAGCCCACGGGACACTTGACATGCGCCGCTACGAAGACATGCTGCCGGGAGCTGCTGCCCAATCGGGCACTCACAGGGTCGAGCGCGAACAGATGCTGGCTTTTGCGCGCGAGTACGACCCGCAGTACTTTCACGCCGACGAGACCGCCGCGCAGGACTCGCACTTCGGCGGGCTGATCGCCTCTGGCATCTACACCATGGCGCTGTGGCGCAGACTCGACCATGAGATCGCGCAGGACATCGACTGGATCTGCGGTGTCGCCTGGGATGACGTGCGTTTCCCGGTCGCCGTGAAGGCCGGGGACGATCTGCGTGCGCGCGCGACCGTACTGGAAAAACGCGATTCAAGCTCCAGGGCTGATCGCGGCATCGTCGTGATGCACTATGAACTGCTCAATCAGCACGGGGAAATCGTATTCACCTGCCGCAGCACCAATCTGATCCGCCGGCGGGAGTCCGCCTTGTGACCGTGCGCCTTGCCACTAGCGAATTTCGAATCGCAGCCGCACCCGCGCACGCTGGGGGACATAAAGTCCGTCGATCGTGACGGGCTCGTATTGCCAGCGCTCGAGCGCCGAGATGGCGTTGTCATTGAACACGCCATTCGATGTCTCATCCGTGCTGGTTACCACGATGTCGCTCGGGTGCCCATCCGGTCCCACCGTGAACTCGAGTTCGACCCAGCCCTGTTGCTCCATGCGGAAGGCACGGCGCGGGTAATCCGGCGCACGGTACTCCAGTCGCACCAGCTCGCCCTCGGGCACCACGTTCTCACGTGCTGCAAGGATATCGCGCGCCCGTGCGAGGGCGGTCTGCGCCTGCGCAAGTTCAACGGGTACCACGCCGAGCACACGCGCAGCATCGATCCAGCGCTGGCCGGCATCGAGGTCACCGGCCTGGCGTGCCTCCTCGCTGCGCAGAAGCAACGCGCGTGCAAGGCGTTGTTCGGCGATGAACAGTGCCGGGCTGTCGGGCTCAGTGTCCCGCACCGCGGCAAGATAATAGCTCGCGCTGTCCGTAACCGGCTCGAGCAGGCGGCCCTCCTCCAAACGATCCTGGGCAAGTTGCAGCAGCTGGCGATTGGTGCGAAGTCGTGCTGCATTTTCTGCTGCGGCGAGCTCGGTCTCGATCACGGCGAGCTGCTGCGGGTCGGCCCCCAGTTCCGCCGCACGCTCAAGCTGTGCCCTGGCGCCCGAAAAATCCTCTGTGGGCAGCCGCATGCGCGCATTTTCGAGCAGAGCCGCGACGTTGGGTCCGCTGCTGCGTGCAACAGTGCCGAC
>JBGTIC010000102.1:0-1709 GCA_041745895.1 Gammaproteobacteria bacterium | reverse complement strand
GCTCCGGCGCCGCCGATGCCGCCGGGCGCAGCACCGACACCAGTGCCGGCGAAGCTAACGGCGACGACAGCGGCGGTCGTCCGCGCCTGGTCTCGGGCAATATTTTCGGTGACGACGATGACGGCACGGTCGCCGGCAGGGGCATGGCCGGACGGGGTCCGATGCATCCGGGGCTTTCCGACGAGGAGGTCGCGCAGCGGATTCCCGAGGATGTGGGCGACGGTGGCAATGACGACATTGTCGCCCGTCAGCTGCGGGAAGCGGCCATCAATGAACCTGACCCGGTGCTGCGCGAGCGGCTCTGGGAAGAGTATCGCGACTACAAATCCAGCATTGGACGCTGATTTTCGGCAGACGCAAGGACGAACCTGGTCATGAAAACGCTGATCCTGATCTTCACCGCGGGCATGCTGGCCTCCGGCTGCGTGAGCCAGCAGGTACATCGGGTAAATAACACGCAGCTCACCCAGGCCGCCGAGACGCTGCCAGAGGCGAGCCTGCTCGATGCCGGTGTCGTCGTGTTCGATACCGGTATCCCCGATGATCCGACGGTGGATGTCCCCGGTGCGTTTCCGCGCCTGCGTGAGGCCGAAGCGCGCTTCATGCCCTACCAGCTCAAGAACACCATGCAGGCCTCGGGGTACTGGGGCGCGGTGCGCGTGGTGCCGGCCCCCTCGAGCAGCTCGGACTTGCTGGTGTTTGGCAAAATCCGTCAGTCTGACGGTGACACGCTGGATCTGGACATCCGTGCCGAGGACGCAACCGGCCGCGAATGGCTCAATCGTCGCTATCGCCAGCGCATCGTCGCCTCGGCCTATACCACCAGTGCCGATCCGTATCAGGATGTCTTCAACCGGATTGTCAACGATCTGGTGGCGGCGCGTCAGGCGCTGGAGGCCGACGACCTGGCGCGCATACGCCAGGTGGCAGAACTGCGCTTCGCCGCGGAGCTCACGCCCGATGCCTTCGGTGACTACGTGGTGCAGAACCGGCAGGGTGACTACGAGATTCGCCGCCTGCCCGCCGACGGCGATGCGATGATGCGCCGAGCGCTGCAGATTCGTCAGCGCGAACACATGTTCGTCGATACGCTGGATGGCTACTACGGCAATTTCTATCACGAGGTCGGTGACGACTACGATCAGTGGCGCAAGGTCGCCCGCAGCGAGGCGGAGGCTGTACGCGAACTGCGTTCCTCCGCGCGCTGGCGCACCGGACTGGGCATTGCCGCCATCGTTGGTGCCATCGTCTATGACGACCGAAATGAGGACAGCAGCACTGCAGAGCGTGTCGCGCGCGACGTGGCGATTTACGGCGGCATCGAGGCGATTCGCAGTGGTGCGCAGAAGCGGCGCGAGGCGCGCATGCACGAGGCCGCCATGAACGAAATTACAGGTGCCTTCCAGGGCGCCGTGCGCCCGATCCTGGTCGAGATGCAGGGCACGACAGTGCGTCTGACCGGGTCGGCAGAAGCCCAGTACGAAGAGTGGCAGCGCCTGATGCGCGAGCTCTATGCTGCCGAGACCGGTTTCATCGACGAGATGGAGATCTCCGCCGAAGCATTGCCGGAGGGTGAGACAGAGCTTTCGCCCATGGCGCTCGAAGCGCTGCGGATGTCTCAGGATGTCGAGCCCGGCGATGGCGCGTCCGAGGAAGCGGTGCGCGACGAGTCGCGGCAGGAAACTGACTCCGGCGCGCCCGCCAACGGC
>JBGTIC010000101.1:0-2328 GCA_041745895.1 Gammaproteobacteria bacterium | reverse complement strand
GAGGCCGAGGCGATGCAGCGCCTCAACGTCGATCACGCCCGGCGGCTGCTGCCGGAAGGAAACTGGCAGACCGCGATCTACATGGCGACGCTGGCGGAAACGCTGGAAGCACGCGGCGCCATCGCCGATGCCCTGGCGCTGGCAGAACCGGCCTACACGATCATGGAGACGACCTACGGCGCGGAGCATCGGCGCAGCCAGCACGTCCGGCAGATCGTCGATCGGCTGGCCGCACCCAGGTGACAGGGTGGGGCTGTTGCCCATGATTGAAGTCTGTTCAAAACTGGGTACCACAATTAACTTGAATGGAACTTTCGGAATATTCAAGGTTGTGTTCAAACTTAACCCAAGACCAGTCACCGTCAATATATGAGAGTAAAGTCAGTGCAAACCACTGACCATCAGTCTGAGAACGCGTCGCCCTGACTCCCACCAACGGATAGGCTCCAACAGCAGACTCGACGTTCGAGTTGGGTCGGCGGCAGCTCTCCTGCCCCGCTGATGTACCCCCAATAGACCTGCAGCCCCTGGATGGCGAGCCTTTACCAAGCTCGCTGCGCCTGAATACTCAAATTTTTCGACGGACTTGGCATTCCGGATCGTCCGAGTGCCGCAGCATCTATCCATGCCCTTGCTATTAAGAAGTGTCGCGTCGCGCATTTACTCTAGTGGCAAGCAAGTCGTGTCGCAGTTTTCCGACGACTTCAGAGCACGACCAGCAGAACTATCGGGACTTTTGGCAGATACGGACGCGACTCCCGCGAGGTAGGCTTCATCGGATGTCGTACATGGCGAATTATCGCTGCTTGCGACCGCCAGCGATTGCAGCTTGACAGCTGATGGTCCCTGAATGCCGGCCTTGTGCCAAGCCAGTCCAACAGTAGGATCACCATGAAGTTTCTCAAGACCTTCTCCGCCACATGTTTGCTCTCGCTCTCGCTCGCCGCCGCGGCATCGACCGCGTCCCCTGCCGGACACCTGGAGATCGTTGAGAAGCTGGAGCCCGGTGTGTGGATTATTCGCCAAGCGGAACCGTTCCAGCTTCGTCCCGTTGGCAATGTTACGGTGATCGAACAGTTCGATGGCCTTGTACTCGTTGACTCTGGTGGCTCCCCGGGCTCTGGCCGCAGAGTTGCTGCGCTTGTCCGCTCGGTCAGTGACAAGCCGGTCAAGGCTGTTCTGGTAACCCATTGGCACAATGATCATCCACTCGGACTGCCGGCGATCCAGGCCGCTTGGCCCGACGTGCGGATCATCGCCCACGACCGCACCGGCGACCACGTCCTCGGAACCCCTCTGGCCAGCGTTCCCAACGGCGCTCCTGATCCGGCCGTGGATGCGAAAGTTGATGAGCAGGTACGGGGGTCGGAGGACTTCCTCCGGCGCAACGCCGAGGACGCGAGCCTGAGTATCGAAGAGCGGGCCGGCTTTGCCCGAACCTTGGATGGATTCTCGACCATACGCAGTGACACGGCGGGAAGTTTCGTCGTGCCACCGACTGAGACGTTCAGCGAACGTCTGCTGATCGACGATCCGGAACGACCGGTGGAGTTCCTGTATCTCGGTCGTGCAAACACCGATGGCGACGCTATTGCCTGGCTGCCGCGGCAGCGCATCGTCGCAACTGGGGATATTGTGGTCGCTCCCATCCCATTCGGCTTCGGCTCCTACCCGGCTGACTGGATCGAAACGCTCGGCAAGCTCAAGGAGCTCGAATTCACCCTGCTGGTTCCGGGCCACGGACTGCCGCAGCGCGATGCGTCTTACGTGGACCAGTTGGTCGGCCTGATCGAGGAGGTTCGCGTGCAGATCGCCCCGCTCGCAGCGCAAGGGATGGAACTCGATGAAGCCCGCGGGCACGTGGATCTATCCGCGCACAGGACACTGTTTGCGGGAGACGATCCGTGGCTGATGCGCTGGTTCGACAGGTACTGGGTGAGGCCGATGACTGAGTCGGCATGGCGCGAGGCCAAGGGGCTGGAGATTGTTCAAGGAGGGGGCTGAACCCCTTGCGGCCCTGGTCGTGCCGAGAACTCGGTCGCCGACAACCACCAGGGCATCTGACTCCAGGCTCCCTTCTTCGGTGCAGCTCGGCGGGCGTGTAGTCAATAAACAAAGTCAGTTGGGAAATGGGGCCTCGAAGCGCCATTGCCAGCATTTTTATGACACGGGGAAACTCCGTTGAAGCCGGCCGTGGGCGCGCTTCTGCCAGTCAATTGCGAGAATAAAGTCACGCATCTTTAGCGGCGTCAGATCGCAGCTCCTGAGACGATATCCCGGCGACGACACCAATGACGAGAAGCCAGTGATCTGCTGGTTGAGAGATCG
>JBGTIC010000100.1:0-2987 GCA_041745895.1 Gammaproteobacteria bacterium | reverse complement strand
ACCGAGGGCGTGCTAGGGCAGCTCAGCGCGCCCGAACCACGGGTAGGTCTGCAGCTGCGCGCGCTGCACGCGCGGCGCTACGTGGCACGGCGATTCGTGCTGGTGGGTGATGCCGCGCATGTCGTGCATCCGCTGGCGGGGCAGGGCGCCAACCTGGGATTACTCGACGCCTACGCTCTTGCGCGCATGCTCGACCATGCCGGAGATCCGGGCGAGCGCCGTTACCTGCGGGCCTACGAGCGCGCCCGCAAATCCGACAACCTGGTGGTCCTGACGGCGCTCGACGGTCTTCAGCGCGCGTTTGGCATCAGCGCGCGGCCATGGACAGGCATACGTGCTGCAGGCGTCGCACTGGTAGGCCGCACACCTGCGTTAAAGCGCCACCTCATGCGCCGCGCGCTGGGCGCCTGAGCGCGCAGCTGACGAAGCGCTGCCGCGTCTGCATGCCTATAATCGTCGCCTGAACGTCCCGGTGGCTTCGTGATATGAAGAATCGTCATCTTGTCGGCCTGGTGCTGGCGCTCAGCGTCGCAGGCTTCGCCATGTTTGCCTACAAGCTCACGGTGCTGGGTTTTCCCGTCGTCCCAGGCGAGATCGCCGACACCTGGACGGTCGAGGCGGCGGTCAGCTTCGATCCCGGACCCGGTTCCGTCCGGGCCAACCTGTACATCCCCACGTTGATGCCCGGGTTCACCATACTCGAGGAAAATTTCATCTCGCGTGGCTTCGGGTTCGCAAGCCAGCTGGCGCCGGGTGGACGCGAAGCCGAATGGGCGGTACGCCGGGCGACGGGTCGGCAGACCCTGTACTACCGTGCCGTGGTGTACAGGGATCCGGGCAGCCGCGGCGAAGACACGGTCCCGGATTTTCCGCCGCCTCCCACGCTCGATGAGCCTTTCAATACGGCCATGACGGTCATCGTCGAAGAGGCCCGCGCGCAGTCGGCAGACTCGGTCAGTCTTGCCAGTGCGCTCATCCGTCGCCTCAACGATCCGTCGGCCGATCAGAATGTAGATCTGTTCAGTCGCAGCGCGGCCACGCCGCAGGAGCGCGCGCAGACCATCAGCACACTGCTCGCCGGTGCGCGCGTACCCTCGCGTGTGGTGCGCGGCGTGATGCTGCTGGATCAGGTGCGCGACGCCAGCATCGTGCCGTGGCTCGAAATCTATGACGGCAACGAGTGGATGTTTCTCAACCCGCAGACCGGAGAGCGTGGCCTGCCGGACAATTTTCTCGCATGGTGGCGAGGGTCGCGCCCGATGCTCCATGTGGAGGGCGGCAGTGACGCCAACGTCAGTGTCTCGGTGCGGCGCAATTCCATCGACGCGCTGCTGCTGGCCGAGGCACGTGCCGAAAGGCGCGGCAGCCGGCTGGTCGAGTTCTCGCCGCTGAGCCTGCCTGTGCAGGCCCAGGCCGTCTACGCGCTGCTGCTGCTCATTCCCGTGGGCGCGCTGATCATAACGGTGCTTCGCAATGTGGTGGGCTTCAAGACCTTCGGTACCTTCATGCCGGTACTCATTGCCCTGGCATTCAAGGAGACGGACCTGATCTCGGGCATACTACTGTTCACGCTGCTGGTAAGCCTGGGCCTTATGATCCGCTTCTATCTGGAGCACCTGCGCCTGTTGCTGGTCCCCAGGCTCTCGGCGCTGCTGATCATCGTTGTGCTGCTGATGCTCGGCGTGAGCATCATCGGCCACAAGCTGGGCTTCCAGACGGGGCTGTCGGTGGCGCTGTTTCCGATGGTGATCCTGGCGATGACCATCGAGCGCATGTCGATCGTCTGGGAGGAGCGCGGAGCCGGCGAGGCGATCCAGCAGGGCTTGGGCAGCCTGGCTGTGGCGGCTTTGAGCTTCATGGTCATGAGTATCGCGTTCGTGCAGCACGTGGTGTTCCTGTTCCCGGAGCTGCTGCTGGTGATCCTCGCCCTGACGTTGCTGCTGGGTCGCTATACCGGCTACCGGCTGCTCGAGCTCAGGCGCTTTCGTGCCCTGACGAGACCTGCGTCGTGATCGGCCTTTATCGGGCACTCAAGCGATTCGGGGTTGTCGGGCTCAACGCGCGCAATGGCAGCTATATTCTGCCGCGCAACTCGCGACACCTTTATCCTCTCGTAGACGACAAGCTGCGCACCAAGGCGCTGGCCATCACGGCAGGAATGCCGGTCCCGCCGCTGTACGGAGTCATCGAGACCGAGCACGATATCGGCGAGCTTGAGACGATGCTTCAGCCGCATCAGCAGTTCGTGATCAAGCCGGCGCAGGGCAGCGGTGGTGACGGCATCATTGTCGTGGTCGGGCGCATGCATCGTCGGGAGACCAGCTACCGCCAGGTGTCTGGCAACCTGATCACGCTGGCCGACCTGCAGCATCATGTCTCGAACACGCTCAACGGACAGTACAGCCTGGGCGGGCATCCGGATCGCGCGATGATCGAGTACTGCGTGCGCTTCGACCCGGTATTCGCGCGTGTCAGCCATGAAGGTGTGCCCGATATTCGGGTTATCGTGTATCGCGGCGTGCCGGTGATGGCGATGGTGCGTCTGCCTACGCGGATGTCCAGTGGGAAGGCGAATCTGCATCAGGGCGCCGTCGGTGCAGGGGTGGACATGGCCACGGGAACGACGCTCAGCGGTGTTCTGGGCAACGAGGTCATCGATGAACACCCCGATACCGGTCATCCGATCCATGGCATTGCAGTCCCGCAATGGGATGTCATCCTGGAGGCCTCGGCGCGCTCGGCCGACATCACCGGTCTGGGGTACCTGGGCGTGGACATGGTGCTCGATCGCGAGCTCGGCCCGCTGATGCTTGAACTCAACGCACGGCCGGGCCTGAATATCCAGCTCGCGAATCGCTGCGGTCTGCAGCCGCGGCTCGATACGATAGACCAGCACGGACCGGTCGATGCCGACATCGCCGCGCGGGTGGCGTTCTCGCGCGCGCGGTTCGCCCACGCCGCCCATGCCTGAGCGCCAGCTGCAGAGC
>JBGTIC010000099.1:0-6423 GCA_041745895.1 Gammaproteobacteria bacterium | reverse complement strand
GGCCTGGATGCCATCCGCCGGATTGCCGCTGATGCGCCCGCCCGGCTGGCACGCGGCGGGTGGCTGTGGCTCGAGCACGGCTGGCAGCAAGGGGCCGCGGTACGCGACCTGCTCGGCAAGCTGGGCTACCATCGTATCCAGACCCTGCGGGATGCCGGTGCTCGCGAGCGTGTCACCGGCGGCCAGCCTTTTCCCATTTCATTCCACGACAACGAAGGCCCATCATGACCATCCGTTTCTCGACCAACCTCGGCGATATCGACCTCAAGCTCTATGAGGACAAAGCCCCCCTGACCGCAAAGAACTTCCGCGACTACGTGGACAGCGGTTTCTTCGACGGCACGATCTTCCATCGCGTAATTCCCGGTTTCGTCATCCAGGGCGGCGGCTTCACGGCCGACATGCAGCAAAAGAAAACCAATGCGCCAATCTGCAACGAGGCGGACAACGGCGTGAAGAATACCCGGGGCACGCTGTCGATGGCACGCACCTCGGAGGTCAACAGCGCCACCTCGCAGTTCTTCATCAACCTCACCGACAATGCCTTCCTGGACCACGGTGATCGGGATTTCGGCTACGCCGTGTTCGCCGAAGTCGTTGCCGGCATGGACGTGGTCGATGAGATAGCCAAGGTACCGACCGGCCGAAACGGGGGGCACTCCGATGTGCCGCGCGAGGCCGTGGTGGTGAACGCCGCCAGCGTTATCGAGGACTGACAGCCCCGCTTGCCGGGCACTCCGCGCACGTGCACGCCCAACGCTACGCCAGACACATCGCTCTGCCGGAGTTTGGCCTCGCCGGTCAGGCCCGTGTGGCACAGGCCAGGGTGCTGCTTGTCGGGCTGGGCGGTCTGGGCTGCCCGGCAGCGCAATACCTCGCAGCGGCCGGCGTGGGCACGCTGATCCTCAATGACTTCGACCGCGTCGACGGGTCGAATCTGGCCCGTCAGTTGCTCTACACACCCGCGGATATCGGCGCGCTGAAGGTCGACGCGGCGGCCGCCCGCCTGGCGGCAATCAACCCCGATGTCCGTCTGGAGTGTCTTGATGAGCGTCTCGACGCCACCGGGCTGGCCGAGGCGGTGGGCCGCTGCGACCTGGTGCTCGACGGCAGCGACAACCTCGCCACACGCCTTGCGGTCAATGCAACCTGCGTGGCGGCGCAAACGCCGCTCATCACCGCTGCGGTCATCCGACTCGAGGGGCAGCTGCTGGTATGCCCGAATGATGGCAGCGATACGCCCTGTTACCAGTGCCTGTACGACGAACACGACGAAAGTCTCGGCGACTGCCGCGGCGCAGGCGTGCTTGGTCCGGTGGCCGGCGTGCTCGGCAGCCTTATGGCCAGTGAGGCCTTGCTCCTGCTCGCGGCCGTGCCAGGCAGAGCGCATGCCACGTTGTTGCTGCTGGATGCACGCTTCGGCAGCTTCCGGCGCTTGAACGCCAGGCGCCATCCGCACTGCGCCGTTTGTGGTGAACCCGCTGCTACGCGCGGGATCCTTCCCCAATCCCCGGCGACTTGAATCTGCAGCACCACCACCCCTCGCCCCTTGCTCCACGGCAGCCCAACTTGTCGCCTGGCCTAAACACCATGTCGTGTTCTCGATAACGCCGGGCCAGCTGCAGGGGTAGGTTTGAACCTAACTGTTCGGGCCTTGGAGTTGGGCCATGGGCATCAGAAGCGCCGAGTCTGCTGGCCTGGCAGGCACGTGGGTCGCGATCGTCAAGCTGGTGTTGCTCCTTAAGGCCTTCGGCCTTGTTGCGCCGGTTGCGGCTCAAGACGCCCAAATTGCAGCAGCAGTTGGGCGAGCAGCTGCCATCAGCCAAGTTGAACGATCCACTGAGGTGACCGTGTCGCTGGCCACCTCGGTGAACTCCGCACGTGCTTCGAGCGGAGGCTGGGCCACGCTATCCCTCTGGAACGACCAACTAAACAGCCGCTGGCACTGGACACCTGAAGTCATGGGCGGCGTACTGCAGTCGCGACACGGTGACGACAGTTACCGCCGCACGATCGTGTTCGCCGGCGGCGGTCTCCGGCTGCGCTACAGACGGCTCGTAATGGCCTCCGGACTGGTGATTACCAGCGGACGCACACCGGCGTTGAGCACCCGCCACCAGTTTGTCTCAACGCTCGGATTAAAGCTCAGCCGGTCTCTCACGCTGGAGTATCGGCACCTTTCCAATGCCAGCACCGGGGGCCACAACGGAGGCGAAGACCTACTGACGCTGTCAATGACTTTGCCGCTCAAGCCGCACCGGGACACGGCCACTACGGTAGCGAGGCAATAGCGAGGCTGCCATGCATAGAAAAGAAAGGAAACTGAAGAAGGATAATGCGCTGCGCTTCTACCATGATGTCCTGGGTCTGGAACGCCTTCACTACGGACTGTGGGAAGACTCCGATGAAAGGACAATTTCAGGGGCCAAGTTGGCCCAGAAGAGATACGAGGACTTTCTTATAGCCGAAATCGAGCAATTGATTGGCGGCGCGCCCGAAACTACGATTCTCGACGTCGGCTGCGGCAGCGGAGCGATGGCGCAGTCATTGATTCGAAGGGGTTTCTCGGTCGACGGGCTTTCCCCTGATCCATACCAGGAGATTCTGTTTCGGAACCGCAACGTGGCGACGTTTCACTTGACAGGATTCCAGGACTTTGTACCGGGCACGCGATATCAGATCGTGTTGATGAGTGAGTCCGCCCAGTACATTCCGATGGAACCGTTGTTCTCAAGGGCACGGGAATGCATGGCGCCGTCCGCGCACCTCTTGATTTGCGACTATTTTACCCTCGACGATGCGAACGGGCTGTTGGCCCGAAGCGGGCACCGCCTCACTTCATTCCTTGAGATGGCGTGCGACAGCGGGCTGACGCTGGTGAAGCACATGGACATCACGAGGCAAACCCTACCCACCCTGGATACCGCGAAACTGTTCATCGAGCACCACATTGAGCCGGCAGTAAAGATTCTGGCAGACAAGCTCCGGGAAAGTAGACCGAAGCTTCTCAGGCTGCTGCTGTGGGTTTTCCGGCGCAGGATCGCCGAGGCGTACCACAGCCTCGCGCTCCTTGATTCGGCCGAGTGCGCAAGAAACAAGCGTTACATGTATCTTCTTTTCAGGGGCTAGCTGCGGGGACTGTCGTGGGGAGGGCATGCTGTGCCTTCCGACCCCTTCAGGCACAGCGCAATCCTGACTGCGAGGCGTGCGCATAAGTGCTCGCGGCCGGCGGGAACTTCCCTGCCCGTCCCCGGGACTCAACCTGCATACCCACGATGGAGACTTCATGATGCGCGCCTTCCTGTCGATGCTCATTCTCGCGCTGCTGAGCGTATTCGCAAGCCAGTCCGCGTGGGCGCAGCCCCCCACGGAAACTATCGCCATCATCGGCACCGGCAACGTGGGCGGCGCGCTGGGCACGCGCTGGGCGGCACAGGGTCACCGCATCATCTACGGCAGCCGCACCCCGGACGCTGAATCGGTCCAGGCGCTGGTGGCCCACGGCGGTGGCAACACCTCGGCCGCAGGCTCTCATGAGGCTGCGCAGGCTGCTGAGATCATCGTGCTGGCGGTACCCTGGACGGCGGCCGAGGCCACAGTCGCTGCACTGGGTGATGTCTCGGGCAAGATCATCATCGATCCGATCAATGCCGCACGCTTTGTCGATGGGCGTATCGAGGTCGGTCATCCCGCGCTGGCAGAGGCTATTGCCGGCTGGGCGCCGGGTGCGCACGTCGTCAAGGCACTGAACACCACCAGCTACAGCAACATGGCCAGCCCGCCTGCCGAACACACCATCACGGTGCCGATCGCCGGCGACAGTGAGGAGGCCAAGGCCCGCGTGGGCCGTCTGGTGCGCGCACTTGGACTGGCCGTACGCGATGTCGGCCCGCTGTACAACGCGCGTTATATCGAGGCGATGGGCAACCTCTATATTTTCGTCAACATCATGCAGCAGCCGGAACTGCGCCTCGAGTACAGCTTTTAGGGGAGCCCAGCTGCCGGCCGACATTCCCGAGCGCTGATTCGCCATCATGAAAAGCAACTCGAACACGCCACGCGTACGGCGGCGCACATGGCTGCTGATCGCCGTCATCGAAATTGCGCTGGTCGCCCTGATCGGCTGGCTGTGGTCGCTGGATCGGATCGTGCGCGAGCAATTCGAGGGCAAGCGCTGGGCAGTGCCTGCCACCGTCTACGCTCGGCCCCTGGAGCTTTACTCAGGCCTTGAGCTCGACCCGGACGGACTGGCCGAGGAGCTGCGCGCGCTGGAATATCGCCAGGTACCCCTGGCGCCGGAGCCCGGCACCTGGCACCGGCAGGGCGCGCTGCACTTGGTGCATACGCGGGCGTTCGCACACTGGGATGGTGCGGAGCGCAGCGCGCGAATCCGCGTACGCATCGATGATGGCCGCATCACACAGCTCACCGGCGCCGATGACGGCGCACCCCTGGCACTGGTGCGCACGGATGCGGCGCGCATCGGTCATATTTTTCCGGGACACAATGAGGATCGTCTGCTGCTGCGCCTGGAGGAGATGCCGCCGCTGCTGCTGGCCGCGCTGATCGCCCTCGAGGACAGCGAGTTTCTCTCCCACAGCGGCGTGTCCTTCGCCGGCACCCTGCGGGCCGCGCGCGCCAATCTGCAAGCGCGGCGCGTAGTCCAGGGTGGCAGCACGATCACCCAGCAACTGGTCAAGAACTTCTACCTCACTGATGAGCGCACGCTGAGGCGGAAAGTGCAGGAGGCGGCCATGGCGCTGTTGCTGGAGCGCCGCTACTCGAAGAACGAAATCATCGAGACCTACATCAACGAGGTCTATCTCGCACAGGATGTCGAACGCGCCATCCACGGCTTTGGCCTGGCCAGCCAGCACCTGTTCGGCGAGCCGCTCGATGGGCTGACGGTTGAAAGACTCGCGCTGCTGGTGGCGATGATCAATGGGCCTTCCTTCTACAACCCCAGACGCCATCCAGAGCGCGCGCTGGCCCGACGCAATCTGGTCCTGCAGATCATGGCCGAAGCGTCGCTGCTCGATGACGATTCGGCCGCCCTTGCACGCGCACAACCACTGGGCGTGATTCCAGCCGCCGAAGCACGCCGCCGTCAGCATCCGGCGTTCATGGATCTGGTACAGCGCGACCTGGCGCGCGACTATTCCCCCGATGATCTGCAGAGCGAGGGTCTGCGCATCTACACGACGCTGGCCCCTTCCGCGCAGGCGGCCGCCGAGGATTCAATTTCAACCGCGCTTGCCACGCAGCCTCCCGAGGTCGAAGCGGCCGCCGTACTCGCCGATCCGGCCTCAGGTGAAGTGCTCGCCTTGGTCGGCGGGCGGGAGGCCGGGTTTGCGGGGTTCAACCGTGCGCTCGATGCGCGTCGTCCGATCGGCTCGCTCATCAAGCCGGCGGTGTACCTCGCAGCGCTGCAGCAGCCCGAGCGCTTCACGCTGGGCACCTTGCTCGAAGACGCGCCCCTGCGACTCGAGGAGCGCAGCGGCCGCGTTTGGGAGCCGCGCAATTTCGATCGACTTTTCCGTGGTGAGGTACTGCTGGTCGATGCGCTGGCCCAGTCGATGAATGTGCCTACCATCCGCCTGGGCATGGACGTCGGCCTGGGCTGGGTTGGCGAGACCGTGGAAGGTCTGGGCGCGGCAATGCCCGCGCAGCTGTTTCCCTCCTATCTGATCGGCAGCGGAGAAATGGTGCCGCTGGAAGTCGCGCAGATGTATCAGACACTCGCCGCGGGCGGGTTTCGTACGCCGCTGCGAGCCGTGCGCGCGGTGACGCTGCAGAACGGTACGCGCCTGACACGCTACCCGTTGTCGACCACCCAGGCCTTCCCCGCCGCTGCCGTGCACCTGGTCACCGCAGCGCTGGTCAGCGCGATGCGGGAAGGCACCGGTAGCGCTGCATATGCGACGCTGCCGGCAGAGCTGCTGCTGGCAGGCAAGACGGGTACCACGGACGACACCCGCGACAGCTGGTTTGCCGGCTATGGTGAGGACCTGCTGGGTGTGGTCTGGGTCGGACGCGACGACAACACCACCACCGGACTGACCGGCGCGACGGGTGCACTGCCGATCTGGGCCGATCTGATGCGCACGCTGAAACCCCGTCCGCTGGTGCTCGAGCCGCCGGCCGATGTCGAGAACGTCTGGGTCGACAGCGCCAGTGGATTGCGCTCTGCAGACGGCTGCGAGGGCGCAAGACTGCTACCCTACCTGGTAGGGCATGCGCCGCAGACCCGCACGCCGTGTGGCCTGCAACGCGATGACGGTGTTGGCAGTGGGCTGGCCGAATGGCTTCGGGGAATTTTCCGATGATACGCAAGGGGACACGCACGCCACGTCGCTCGCCACGCCCGCGTGCTCCGGCAATTGTGCTGCTGCTCGTGATGGCCGGCGGATGCGCGGTCGCACC
>JBGTIC010000098.1:0-12942 GCA_041745895.1 Gammaproteobacteria bacterium | reverse complement strand
CTTGCCGCCGCGCTGCGTGGCCATCGGCCCGTTCTCCGAACTCGGTGCCTCGGATGCATTCGCCGACTCGCTGCGCGCGCGCGGGCTGCGTCCCGCCCGCCAGGCAGAGGAGGGCAGCATCTGGACGGGTTACTGGCTGTTTGCGGAGTTCGCCGAACGTGATGCCGCGCGAGATGCAGCCGCGGTGTTGCGTGCCCGCGGCGTCGATGACGCCTACGTCATTCCCGGTGATGAAGCGTTCACCGTCTCGCTGGGCATTTTCAGTGCGCTGGGGCGTGCCGAGCGACTGCGCGACGAGGCGGCAGAACTCGGCGTGCCCGCGCAGCTGCGCGATCGCTTCCGCAGCGGTACCGTGTACTGGCTGACGCTGCAGATGCCCGGCGATATGACCCTTGCACCACCCGACTCCGGGCCGGGTGCTCGGGAAGTCAGCGTCGAGGCGCGCGATTGCCCGCCCACCTAGCTGCGTTGCCGCAGCGCGGCGCGGGGCCTACAATCCGCAGCCTTGCCATTCCCAAAGCCGCCGTAGCTCAGCTGGTAGAGCGTCCGCCTTGTAAGCGGAGGGTCGGGAGTTCAATTCTCTCCGGCGGCACCAATAAAATCTAAACTTGGGTGAGATACGGCGGCTTAGATTATTTCGTCATATTCTCTGGGGACTGGCTTGGGGACTGACATGCGCCCGGTCTGTTGCGCTGATTTGCGCAGTTCGACGTTTGGGATTGCCGTTTACCGACAGGCCCAGCTCGTCCCCCGGCTTTCGATCGAATCTGAATCGACTGGTACCCCACCCCCTAAATCCGGCGCGACCATCCAATTGAGCCTCGCCATGCCCGGGTCAGGTTCAGATACACCCATACGCATCGTTCCCCGAAAAAATTTTGTCTTAACTATTGAGGGGGCGAGTGTCGGGAGATTTTACAAACGGCTCGGTTTGACTCCGTGAGCAGTTAAATACGTATCGGCTAAGCGATTGAAATACGTGCAATCGGACTGGTTCGGCACACATTTTGCAGAGCTTGGCGAAAGCGAATCGCTAGCCACCCTGTAAGGAAACATAAGTTATGCGACTGAGGATTATCCCAAGTGTTGTTTATCTCGCGTGCATAGGTCTTTCGAGCCTGTTCGTTGCGAGGTCCGCAGACGCTCACTTTGTTTACCTTGCGGCAGAGGAATACGGCGTCAATTTTTTCCTTCAAGCCCTCGACACGAATGAGGACGGCAGCGGTTTCGTGGGTACTCAACTCGACGCCTTCAGCTTTTTTCCAGAGGCAAGGGACCTTGACTACACCGCATCCATACAGGCCGGGGAACAACTCGCGAGTGGCTCGTTCAGCTTCGAGTCCAGCACAAATTTAGCCGGCGACATCTTCACCTATACGATCACCAGCGAAGGAACCGCGTACGTTACGAGGAGCCTTGACGACGCATTTGGAGCATTCGCCGCTGTAAATTTGACGCATCTATTGCTTGAGTTTTATGTTACCGAAGAAGTTCTTTATCAGGGTGGCTTCTTGCTGGCTGACGTGTCTGCGGATCGCTTCACTCCCTCACCGGAAGGTGCGAATTTCTTCGGCAGTGGTTCTATTCTGGCTCCGGGCACCTATTCGTTCGTCGGAGGGAGGCCATGGAACACTGGAGAGTTGGCGAGCACGGGCTACCTCTTTGCTGATCCTGGTCAAACACTCGGTTCGTCGTTTTTCTACTCGAATACGGCTCGGTTTACAGCAGTCCCCACACCGGCTTCGGCTTTACTGTTTGCGACTGGGCTATCTCTCATGATCGCCGCACGGTTGAGGAGAAGGCGCGACTTGGCTGGCTAGCGGCTGAATGGAATATTGCGGGCCGTTTCCCAGGGCTAATAAAATTCTGAGTAAGCCTCGTTAGCTACAACTGGTACCACCCGTCACGCCCGCGCCTCACTACCCCTGTGTCCCGCATCCGCGCCATTAGCGCGGCAACCGCGCGGGCTGGGTCGGGCACCCAAGCCTCACCGGACAGGCGCTCGTCGCATCCGAACGTGCTGCGCACCCAGCGAACGAGGGTGCGTATGTCGAAACCGGTGCCGACGGGCTTATTGGCAATGAATTTGTCGTAGATCGCTAGCTGCCACAGCAGAGGGTGTGCCTCAAACGGCCATGCGTCCGGGTCGGAGTCCATGAGCCACCCAGGCGGATTCTCTTCGTCAAAATGCCTCGCGTACAACTCCTCAATGCGGCACTGGTCGCGCAGGCGCATTTTCGCGAGTTTGCGTTGTCGGCTCTCTGGCATTGACGCAGTGCGGGCGTAGTTACGCTCTCGATCTTGCTTGGCTAGCTCCTCGGTCTCGGCGGCCTGCTGGCGTGCGAATTCCTCGTGAGCCGCGTCGATATCGGGCTGTATTCGGGCGAGCAGGGAAAGGTAACGACTCTCCCAATGGGGGCAGTGTATCCATTCTCGATTGTGGGGCTCCGCCAGCACAAGTTGCCTTAACCGCTCCGACTCTAGATCGGAATCGGACAGGCTGCTTAGGTCGATTTCCATCATTGCCTCGTCGCGCTTGCGGACCAGTTCGATCTTGGCCTCGTCCACTTGGTGCGTCACCCGCACCTCCACTAGGAGTGGGCGCTGCGGTTTAGGACCGATCAAGACGACATCCGGAGTGCGCCCGTCGAGGTCAGCGCGGCGCATCTCCTCGTGGGCAGTGTGATACGCCCAGAGTCGCGGCTCTGCATGACACTCGTCAAACGTGTATTCACGGCCGCTTGCATCGTAGACAGGGGGTTTCGAGAAAGCGGGAAGCAAGAGTCCGCGCGCCTCCAAGAGTATTTGTTTGGCCATCTTGTGCAGGGCAGTCTCGTAACAGGCGCGAGACTCAGGGGCCTTGTGGTGCGCGAAATGAGACCGCCTTCGATTGCCCCGATTTCGGGCGACCAACCGGTCACCGCACCCCGGGCAACGGCAGCCGCAGGCGAGACCCGAATCCACCTCCTCGGCACGCAGCAGACGCCCGTCTCGTTCACCAGCGGGGATTTTGAGCGTGTAGCCCGGCATGTCAAAAGGGTCCGCGCAGTATTTTGGCCGAGCCAGTGCGCCACGAAAGTGGGTGCCGGAGCTCGGGGTGTGACGTCGCCCCGCCGCCCCGGCTTATCGATACCTATATCGTATAACGATTCCCTCATCGATAGGTGGACCATGAGCACTGTCACCGTATCGCCGAAGTTTCAGGTGGTGATTCCGAAGGAAGTTCGTGAATCCATGGGCATCGTTTCCGGGCAAAAGGTGCAGATGCTGACCTTCCGCAATCGCATCGAGCTGATACCGTTACGCGAGATGCGCACGCTTCGCGGCAGCCTCAAGGGTATCGACACGCGAGTCACGCGGGAGAAGGACCGTAGGTGAACCTGGTGGATTCTTCCGCATGCTTGTCCTGCTTCGCTGGCGACGGCAACGCCGCGATCTTTGCCCCGCCGATCGAGTGAGCTGGGCATCACGCCCATAGACTAACGTCTGCCCAGCACGTCGTCCCGAAGCTGCAACACGCGGGATGCCACCTCGTGCCTGAGCTCACTGGCATAACCAAACTGCTCGAGCGTCGACGCAAGCAGTTCGACGACGGCGTCGAAATGTCCGTCGTTCAGGCCGGACTTCTCGACGAGCTCGCGGTGTGCGTCGCGCAGACTCCGGCCGTGATACCGATCTTCCATCCCGAGCACGGTCGCCAGGAACATGCGCTGGTGGTTCAGGATCAGCTCCACGTCCTTGTCTGCAAAAAAGCCGGCCAGACGATCATCGAGGAGCACCTTGAAGTAGAACGCCCCGACCAGGGCATCCAGCGACGAATTGCCGCCGAGCCGTTCCAGCAGTGTCCCGGATGATGGCGTATTGGCGCGGGCGGCAGTGGATTCAGTTTTGGCGTTCATGACTTTACTAGCGCAAAATCGATCGCGATACGACAGCGGGCTGCGCAACAGTCGCACATGATGCGACGAACTGCTCCTCGGACATGAAATAGAGGGCTTCCAGCGCAGCCCTGAGGTTTGCTGCGCCATCGTCGCCAAGTGCCAGGTTCGCCTGGGCCCTGAGCGCGGTAAGGCGCGTGAGTTCCTCCGACAATTCCTGCGTAAGCACCGTACCGGTGCGCTGTCCGATCTCATTGAGCGCGCTGAGCAGGCGATGCCGATCCAGAACATCCAGAAACACGCTTTGGCTCGCCCGATAGGCGGCCATCGCCTCTGCGAAAGACTCCGTACCGATCCGCGGCTCGGTCGACGAGGCGCTCGTCTGGGCCACCTTTCCCCACAAGGCCTGCCGCTGGGCTTCCGTACCTGCATCGTCGGCAAGCATTCGGGTGGCCTGATCGATCGAATCGATGTCACCCGTCAGCGACGCGCATAGCTGCCCCCTGCCGGACGCATCTTCGCGAATGACCAGCCGCGCGGCATCCATCGGCCGGTCTGCGAACAGCAGCAACCGGGCAGTCACCGGAATCATCCGTCGGGTGACGTCCGAATCACGGCCGAATGCGGGGATGGCCACGTCCAGACCGCGCTGAATGGCATCGAGAGACACGCCTATATCCCCTGTAGCAAAGCCGAAGATGGCGCGGTCCTGTTGAGCCACGAAGTACTCATAACCCTGCTTGTCGGGTCGCAGAATGGACTGTGCCATCTGCAAGGCCTCCAGAGCCTCTTCCGGGCGGCGCATGCGAAACAGCAGGCCGGCGTAGAGCCGCTGCACGTTGGCATGAGAGGTGTCGTCGGGTGCGTGCTCGCGAAAAATAGCGATCGACTCCTGGAACGCAGCCTCGGCTTGCGGATGCCGCCCCGTCCGCCCGAAGTGCAATGCCTGGTTGCTCAAGGTCACGGCAACGCCGTGAGGATTGTCTGCACGCCGCATGTACGCCACAGCGCTCACCCAATACGCATCGGCGCCCGGCGCATCCCCGGCGCGTTGCGCAGCACCCGCAAGCAGCTGATCAATTCTGCCCAGCGTCCGCGGCGCATCGATGTCGAATCTCGTGGCCACCTGATGCATTGCATGCGCCCCGGCGTCGGCACGCTCGAAGTCCCGGAGCCGGATGAACGCGCTGACTTGCGAATATTTGGCCGAAAGCCAGTCGAAGGCACTCTCCCGGTTCGCCGGCAGGGCTGGCAGATGTGTGGCGAGAAACTCGATTGCCTGAGCCGGGTCTTCGCGCGCGAGAATGTTGCCGAGTCCGGCAATCGCGAACAGCGTCTCCGTCTCGTTTCTGCCGCGAAGTTCGCGCGCCGCGTTCCAAGCCGCCTGGAACGCCTCGCGTTCCAGATCCAGCATGTCTAGATTCGAGAAGATCCCCGCCAGGGTCCTGTTGACCTCCCAGGCCAGTCGCGGGTCGCCGGCGATCTGCGCGTCGATGGAAGGCTTCGCCTGGATCAGCGCATCCGGCAGGGATACATCGGCACTGCCCCTGCCGAACGGGTCCGCCTGATTGAACACCGCCGCCAGAATCTCCTGCGTGGTTCTGCTGCGCTCGGCTTCGGCGCGGGCTTCTCGCGCGCTCTGAACGGACACTACCGTCGCAAAAGTCAGCGCGGTAAACGATCCGGCAACAATCGCCGATGTCAGCGCATTGCGCTGCAGAAACCGCGTCAGTACGTACCACTTCGACTGCGCTCGCGCGGTGATCGGTCGTCCGGCAATGAAGCGACGCACGTCTTCAGCCAGGGCTGCGGCGGACGCGTACCGGTCTTTGGGTGATTTGCGCAAAGCCTTTGCGACGATGGCATCGAGATCCGAATCCATCGAGTCGACACACGTACTGGGCAGCGGTGGTGTCTGCCTGCAGATGGTGTCGATGGCCGCGCGCAGGGACGATTCGTCGATTCGATACGGCCGGGTGTCGGTCAACAGCTCGAAGAGCAGCAGACCCAGCTGGTAGACATCGCTCGCAACGTCGATCGCCCGCCCGGTCACCTGCTCCGGACTGGCGTACTGCAATGTAACCGGCGTGCCCTGAGCACGTGTCAGGTCCTTTTCGTCGAATTCTCCCAGGATGCGCGCGATGCCGAAATCCAGCACCCGGGGTCGCCCCATCGGGTCCACGAGTATGTTCTGCGGCTTGATGTCCCTATGCACGATCAGACGCTGATGTGCATAGTTGATCGTGTCGACCACGTCGACGAAGAGCGCCAGCCGTCTGGCGAGCGGCAAGCTCCGGGCAAACTGAACGATGTTGGCCCCTTCCACGTACTCCATCGCAAACCAGGGGCGCCCGTCGCCGAGCAGGCCGCCATCGAGAAAACGCGCCAGCCCGGGATGATCGATGGACGCAAGGATTCGACGCTCGCGCAAAAAGCGATCGCGGAACTGCGATTTGACGCGATGTGACCAGAGAATCTTGATGGCGGCCCGCTGGACAAAGCTGTCCGTCCCATCTGCGGTCACCACCTCGTGCCGGTCCCGACGCTCGGCATAGAACACCTGGCCGGTGCCGCCTGCGCCGATCTCGCGCTTCAGCTGCCAGTCGCCGGCCTTGGTTTCGGCTTCGCCTTCGGCGCCCGCGACGTCGCGGGCCGTGTTGCGAACCTGATCGGCGACGCGGCCAAGTACGCGTGAATGCGAGTTGTCCAGCAGCTTCAGCACGGCGACACGCTGCGCCTTCGGCAGGCCGCCGAGAAATGTCGCGCGTGCCACGTCGTCTAGCTGCAGTGCCTGATCGAGCAAGGCGTCGAGCGCGGCGAAACTCAGGTCGACGATGGTGTCATCGCTCACGGGTGTGCGCCTAAGACGGCTGGTCGTTCACGAAGGCAGCGATCCACGCCTGGGCGCGGACGAGACGGCGCTGGATCGTGCGGACATTGTCGCCTGTCAGCTGGGCAATCTCCTCGTTCGACAGGCCGCCGAAACACGACAGATCGACGACCTCGGCAAGCTCCGGACTCTCGGCACCGAGTCTTTCCATCGCCTGCTCAAAATCCAGCAGCCCGTCGGGCGTACTCAAGTCCACCATCTCGCCGGTGTTCAGCGCTTCGAATACGACCCCGGCCCCGCGCTTCGCCGAAGCCTCGGCGCGATGGGAATCGATGACGATCTGACGCATCGTACGCGAGGCGATCGCAAAGAAGTGGCGCCGGTCATTGGCATCCTGCGTTTGCCCGCGGATCAGCTTTTCGTACGCCTCGTGGACCAGCATCGTCGTTTGCAACCGGTGGCCTTGCCCGCTTCGGCGCAGCTGCGAACGGGCAATGCCCTTGAGCTCCCGGTAGACGATGGGCATCAGCTCATTGAAGGAACTGACGCTGCCTGCCGCATAGGAGTGCAGCAGGCGCGTGACTTCTCCGGGGTTCTCGCCGTCCGACTCGCTCATCGCTTTTTATTTCTCAGGCCGTGTCGTCTGGAGAAGCTGATTCCGCTTATCTCTGTGTCACTACCCTTAAAGCCCATCCAGATTTACACCCCAAGGAGAATCCGTAATGTTCCCGCAAACAGCACCAGCACCGCGCCGAGTCGGTGGTCTTGCCTTGACCTGTTCCAGCCTCGCCTTGGCTTGCACGATGGCAACCAGTGCCATGGCAGCCGGCACCATGAGTGATTTCGGCAAAGACCTGGACCGGACAACGAGCCTTCATCACTTTCAAGTGGACAACGAAAAGTACATCGGCCAGCGCTTCGAGTTCAACTGCCCGGCCAAAACCGTTCGGGACACCGATCCCGCGATCCACGGGACAGATGTCTACCCCGCCAATACACCCATCTGCGTGGCGGCACAGCACGCGGGTGTCGTAGGCGCCGCTGGCGGTCCGATCATGCTGCAACTCAACCCGGGTGTGGCTGAATACCAGGGCACGCGCCGCAACGATGTGCAATCACGAGACCTGCCGGGCACGAAGCTCAGCATCAGGTTCATGTCCGAGGCGACCCGCGCGGAACTGGATGCGATTCAGCACGAGTGGAAGCCGCGCCTGAAGTGGGACGACAGGTTCTCCCGCACTGGCCTTGCGAACATCCGCCTCACCGGTCAGCGCTTCGCGTTCGATTGCCCCAGCGCGCCGGCCAATGTCGGGAATCGCGCCATCTATGGAACCGATGCCTATGCGCTGAACAGCCTGGTCTGCCTGGCGGCGGTTCACGCCGGCCAGCTCACCATGGCAGGCGGCCCGGCGCTGGTGCAGATGGACCCTGCACTGGAAGGCCAGTTCGTCGGATCCATTCGCCATGGCATCGAATCGAGGACCGGCGCCATGACCACGCGCTCGATCACCTTTCCCGGTGGCGCAGCGAATGGGAGCGTGGCTACGGCGACCAGCCCGGCGGTACTCGAGGTGGAAGTCGCTCTGCCCGCAAAGCAGGAGATCAAGGGGGTGCTGAAGAAATCGGCCAGATCGCTGCTGAACTAGACCGCTGCCTAGCAAGGTGCGGGAGAGCCTCTCCCGCACCTTTGGGCATGCCGACTTCAAGGGTTTGCCAGATGTCCGGTACCATAGGGCCCGCTGACTTGCCTTTGGATCACCGCCAGACAACATGAAATTCTCTGCCTTCGGCCAGCGCTTCAGCCGCCATACCGGCACCCGCGACTTGATGGACGATCTCGGCGCGGCAATGGCGCGTGGCGGTTCGCTGATGCTTGGCGGCGGTAATCCTGCCTACATCCCGGAAGTGGAGGCGTGCCTGCGCGACGAGCTCGCACGCATCGCAGCCGACACACAGGCCTTCCGCCGCATGGCGGGCAACTACGCCTCACCCGCCGGTGAGGAGCGTTTTCGCGACACGCTGGCGAAAGTGCTGAACGCACAGTACGGCTGGGGCCTGACGCGCGACAACATCGCGCTCACCGCGGGCAGCCAGACGGGGTTCTTCCAGCTGTTCAATCTGCTGGCCGGTCCCACGGCCGATGGCGACATGCGCCGCGTCCTGCTGCCGCTGACGCCCGAGTACATCGGCTACGCCGATACCGGGGTGGCGGCCGATACCTTCACGTCGCGCCGCCCGGAGATCGAACTTCTCGATGATCGGCAGTTCAAGTACCGCGTGAATTTCGATGCGTTGCAGCCCGGCCCGGACGTGGCGGCGATCTGTGTCTCGCGGCCCACCAATCCCACCGGCAACGTGCTCAGCGATGCCGAAGTCTCACGTCTGACGGCGGTGGCCAAGGCGCACGACGTCCCCCTGATCATCGACAACGCCTACGGCATGCCGTTTCCGCAGATCGTGTTCACCGACATCACGCTCACCTGGAACCCCGGCATCATCCTGTGCATGAGTCTGTCCAAGCTTGGATTGCCGGCGCTGCGATGCGGCATTGTCATCGCACGCGAAGAGATCATTGATGCGCTCACCAGCATGAACGCGGTGATGAGCCTGGCGGTGCCCAGTGTGGGCCCCGTGCTGCTGCAGCGCCTGCTGGCGTCTGGCGAGTTGCTACGCCTGAGTCGAGAGGTGATCCGGCCATGGTATCGGCAGCGTGCCGAGAAGGCGTTGGGCTGGGTGCACGAGCATCTGCAGGGCTGTGACTATCGTGTGCACCGCCCCGAGGGCGCGCTGTTCCTGTGGTTGTGGTTCCCGGGGCTTGGCATCAGCAGCCAGGCGCTCTATGAGAGACTCAAGGCGCGCGGTGTGCTGGTGATTTCCGGCCACCACTTCTTCCCGGGGCTCGCCGAGGACTGGGCGCATCGCCACGAGTGTATCCGCGTGACCTACTCGCAGGACGAAGCGAGCGTGCGCGAGGGGATTCGCATCATCGGTGAGGAAATGCGCGCGGCTCGAAACCATCAGGGCGAGCGTCTGGCGCGCTGAGCCGATTACGGCCCTTCGGCAATCCACGCCCGCATCTTCGCCTCCAGCGCCGAGAGCGGCATCGCGCCTTCATCGAGCAGCCGGTCGTGAAACGCACGCAGATCGAAGGCGTCTCCATGGGCGGCTTGAGCGTCTGCGCGAAGCTCACGGATCAGCAGCTCGCCGAGCTTGTAGGCCAGCGCCTGTCCCGGCCATGAGATATAGCGCGAGACTTCCGTACGCACATTCAGTGGCGCGAGCGCGGAGTTCTCCAGCAGGCAGGCCTCGGCCTGTTCGCGCGTCCAGCCATACCAGTGCAGACCGGTGTCGACGACCAGCCGGCAGGCACGCCACATCTCGTAGGTGAGCCGGCCGAAGTGTTCGTAGGAACTGCGGTAGATGCCCATCTCCTGCGCCAGGTGCTCGGTGTACAGCGCCCAGCCTTCCGAGAACGCCGTGATGCCGGCGCGGCGGCGGAACTCCGGCACGTTCTCCAGCTCCTGTGCAATGGCGATCTGGTGATGATGACCGGGCACGGCCTCGTGCACGGTCAGCGCAGGCAACTCGTAGAGCGGGCGCTGGTCGAGCGCGTAGGTGTTGACCATGTAGCCGCCGGCCTCCCCGGCCTCCAGGTTGCCCGACCAGTAGCGCCCGGTGGTGTAGTTCGGCGCCATTGAGTCAGGCACCGGGCGTACGCCGTAGGACAGCCGCGGCAGATGGCGGAAGAACGCCGGCATCGCATCATCGGCGAGCTTGGAGATGCGCGCGGCATGCATCAGCAGTTCTTCTGGCGTCTGTGCATAGAACTTCGGATCGCTGCGCAGGTAGGCAAGAAATTCTGCGAAGCTTCCCTCGAAACCGCTGTCCTCGATGACCTCATTCATCTCCGCGCGGATGCGACGCACCTCGGCCAGACCGCGCTGATGAATCTCCTCGGGGTCGAGATCAAGCGTCGTGTGATAGCGCACCACGGCGCGGTAATAGTCACGCCCGCCCGGCACCTCCGAGATGCCGGTGCTCGTGCGTGGTTGGGCCAGGTAGTCGTCGCGCAGGAATGCCAGCAGCGCCTGATACGCGGGCAGCGCACGATCCTCGAGTGCTGCGCGCGCTTCGCTCTGCAGGCGCTCTCGTTCGGACGCCGGCATGGTCTCGGGAAGGCGTTGCATCGGTGCCAGCAGTTCGCTGTCCTGCACGCTGGCGCCTGCGATGGTGGTGATCTGTTCGATGACTTCGTTGACGACCGCTTGAGGCTGGACGAAGCCTGAGTCCACGCCGCGCTGCAACCAGGCACGGTGGTCGGCAAGATAGGCGGGCAGCGCGTTGAGACGGCTGATCCACGCCTGTGCCTCGGCGACGTTGCGCGGGCGTGTGGAATTGGCCAATTGTGTCGGCACCGAGAAAAAGCCGCTGTCATTGGTGAAGGCAAGGCGGCGGTGCTCTTGGTTGCCGAGCTCCAGTCGCGTCGTCAGCAGATACTCGAGCACTCGATAGCTGACCTGGTCCTGCGTGGCAAGGCTGGCAACGTCGATCGCCGCGAGCCGCTCTGCAAAGCCGACTTCGGTTTCAAGGCGTGTGCCGACGGCCTCGGGGGATTCCTCGGGCCAGCGCGCCAGCGCTTCGAGATCGCCATCGCGGCCGGAGGCGATCGGATTGTTTGCCTGCTCGTGGGCGTCGAACTCGGCAACCAGTGCGGTGAAATCCGCTGCGGAGTCGGCGAGCACACACGGTGCGGATGTTGCGAGCAGCAGGCCAAGCAAGGCGATTCGGATAAGGTTCATGCGGACTCCTCGACAGCGCGGTCACGATTGGCGTGGTGCAGGTCAACGCGAACCGCGTCATGGATTTCAGGGGGCAGCGATCACCGTATCACGATAAGTATCCCGTCCGCCCATCACGGTGAGCACCGGACGGGTGCTGAGCAAGGTTTCAGGGGGCGCATCGATGATGTCTTCGGACAGCACCACCAGATCGGCCAGCGAGCCTGCCGCCAGCACACCAAGCTCGTCCTCGCGAAAGGCCGCGTAGGCCGAGCCCCAGGTGTAGTGGCGAAGTGCCGCCTCCAGGCTGATGCGGTTGTCGGGAAACCAGCCGCCCTCGGGTGTGCCCTCCGGCGTCATCCGTGTCACCGCGGTATAGATGCCCAGCAGCGGATCCATCGGAAACACCGGGAAGTCGCTGCCAAACGCCTGGATGGCACCGGCCTGGTCGATCGCGCGGAAGTTGTTGGCGCGCTCGGCGCGCTCGGGGCCGAGCATCGGCGCGTAGACGTTGAGCGTGGTGGCGTCGGGAATCGCGAAGATCGCCTGCGAGGAGGCGATCACGCCGAGTTGTGCGAAGCGCGGCAGGTCATCGGGGTGGGGCACCTCGAGGTGCTCGATGCGATGGCGGTGATCACGTGCGCCGTTCACTGCCGCTGAGTGCGCGTAGGCGTCCAGCGCCATGCGGATCGCCGAGTCGCCGATTGCGTGGAGCTGCACCTGCAAGCCCGCAGCGTCGTAGCGTGCGACCATTGCGTTGAGATCGTCGGCCGGCCACATCGGCAGGCCGCTGTGATCGTGGCCGGCGAAATTCTCGAGCATCGCCGCGGTGGCGACATCCACCGTGCCATCGAGCATGCCCTTGGCCGTGCCGTAGCGAAGCAGTGCGCCGGTGTGCCGATCGCGAAGCGCCTGGTAGCCTGCAAGGTCTTCGTCCGTGGCCTCGGCGTGGAACGGCACGGCGGCGCGGAAGCGCACCTTCATCGCATCCTCGGCAAGCGCGCGTTCGAACGCGGCGGCCAGCAGATCACCGGGATCGTTGGCCAGCTGCAGCGCGGTGAGTCCCTGGCGCGCGGCAGCGGCCATGTGCGTGCGCAGCGCAAGTTCGACTTCTTCGGCGCGCAGATCAGGCAGCAGAGTGCGCACCAGGTTCATGGCGGTTTCCTTGAGCAGGCCGGTGGGCGCGCCCGTGTCGTCGCGCACGATTTCACCGGCGTGCGGCGTGGGCGTGTCTGCAGTCACTTGCGCAAGCCGCAGGGCGTGCGTGTTGGCCAGTGCCTGGTGACCGTCGCGATCGGTGATCAGCACTGGCCGGTGCGGGAAAGCCTCGTCGAGGTAGCGCCGGTGCGCTGCCTGGTCCGGAAACATGTCCGGCGTCCACCCGCGACCAATCAGCCAGGCGTCTTCCGGCAAGTTCTGCGCATAGGCGGCCAGACGCTGCCGGATGTCGGCGACG
>JBGTIC010000097.1:0-2360 GCA_041745895.1 Gammaproteobacteria bacterium | reverse complement strand
GCTGCGCACCTGCAAACGCTCCTCGGCCGTCAGCGGTCCCATGCGACAGCGCGGCGGCGAAACCAGTGTGCGCTGCACCGGCTGCGGAATGGCGCGCTCGCCCAGCGTGGACACCAGCGCCTCGCCGACTCCCAATGTCGTAATCGTCTCCATCACGTTGAGCCCCGGGTTGGGCACGAAAGTCTCGGCGGCGGCGCGTACGGCTTTCTGGTCGCGCGGCGTAAACGCGCGCAGCGCATGTTGCACCCTGTTGCCGAGCTGACCGAGGATCTCGCCGGGAATGTCGTCAGGGTTCTGTGAGCAGAAGTACACGCCCACGCCCTTGGAACGGATCAGGCGCACGACCTGCTCGACACGCTGACGTAGCGCAGGCGGGCAATCATTGAACAGCAGGTGGGCCTCATCGAAGAAGAACACCAGCTTGGGTCGGTCTGCATCGCCGACTTCAGGCAGCCGCTCGAAGAGCTCTGAAAGCAGCCAGAGCAGGAAGCTCGAGTACAGTCGAGGCTGCATCATCAGGCGTTCGGCGGCGAGAATGTTGACGATACCGCGACCCGAGAGATCCTGGCGCATCAGGTCATCGAGCGCGAGGCTCGGCTCGGCGAAGAAGTGCTCGGCGCCGTCGTTCTCCAGGCGCAGCAGCGATCGCTGAATGGCGCCTAGACTGGCCGGATTCACCAGACCGTACTGCTGACTGATCGCTGCGCGATTCTCGCCGACATGGTTGAGCAGCGCGCGCAGATCCTTCAGATCCAGCAACAGCAGGCCCGCGTCGTCGGCCGCCCGGAACACCACACTGAGCACGCCTTCCTGGGTATCGTTGAGGTCGAGCATGCGTGCCAGCAGAGTCGGTCCGATTTCGCTGATGGTGGCGCGGACCGGATGGCCGAGCTCACCCCACAGGTCCCAGAAGACCACCGGGCTGCCCTGCTGCGCATAGTCCTCGATCCCGATGGTCTGGATGCGCTCATCGATGCGCGCATGCGGCGTTCCGGCAGCGGCAAGACCTGCGATATCGCCCTTGGCATCGGCGATGAGGCTGGGTACGCCCATACGCGAAAAGCCCTCGGCGAGCATCATCAGCGTGACCGACTTTCCTGTGCCCGTGGCCCCTGCGATCAGGCCGTGCCGGTTGGCATACCGCCCGTGCAGCCACACCTGACTGTCACCTTTGCCGACCAGAATATCTTTCATGCGCAGGCCTTTCGCTATGCCCCGGGATGGGTGGCATCTTACATGCCGACGTATACTTTGTGACCCCGCCCTCTGGATGGATCAAGCTCGCCGTGAAGATTGAACTCAACGCACTCGAGGCCCGGATACTGGGCTGCCTGATGGAGAAATCGGCACTCACACCGGACCAGTACCCGCTCACGCTCAACGCGCTGGTTGCAGCGTGTAACCAGAAATCCAGCCGCGACCCGGTGCTGTCGCTTGATCCCGGGTCGGTCCAGCGCGTCGCGCGCCAGCTTGCCGATCGTCACCTGGTGAACCGCCTTGAAAATTTCCGCAGCGGCGTAGAGAAGTTCGAGCAACGGTTGTGCAACACGACGTTCGGTGGATTGCGCTTCAGCCCGGCGGAATTCGCACTTATCTGCCTGCTGCTGCTGCGAGGCGCCCAGACACCTGGCGAGCTTCGCGCACGCAGTGGCCGGCTGCACACGTTTGCCGATAACGATTCAGTGCGCGAGGTGCTGCAGTCGCTGGCTGGTCGCGAGGACGGCCCTTTCGTGGCCCGGCTTGCACGTGCGCCCGGGCGGCAGGACTCCGCCTGGGCACACCTGTTCAGCGGCGAAGTGGCGGCAGCGCCGCCGGAGGCCCCCGTCCCGTCTGCTGGCAACGAGACCCGAACCCCGCGCGCCGATCGCGTCGCCGATCTCGAAGCACGCGTCGAGGAACTCGAACAGGTCGTCGCCAACCTTGCACGACGATTGGGCAACGAGCCCGGCTTGTCATAAGCGCGATGGCGGTGCCGCCACGGACTCCAATGTCCTGGGTATCGGCAGCACCTGCAGACTGCGCGAAAGACGCTAGCGCGATCCCGGCGGACACCGACCCGGATGAGGCCGACCGTTCGGCAGTCGATGCTCGCACACGGGCTCGTCGTCCTCGGCGTCAGCGCCACCGATCGCACCACCACCCGACGCACCACCACCCGACGCACCACCTCCTGTCGCACCACCTCCTGTGGCACCCCCTCCTGTCGCACCACCCCCGGTGGCACCACCCCCGGTGGCACCACCACCCGTTGCACCACCACCGCCCCCGGTGGTGCCACCAGCAGTCGCACCACTGTCAGTGCCGGAGTCGGCTGGCCCGGTAGCCCCAGGCGAACTGGCGGGCGGTGCGGGATCGGCGCT
>JBGTIC010000096.1:0-16828 GCA_041745895.1 Gammaproteobacteria bacterium | reverse complement strand
GCACGTCCGCAAGACCGGCGCGGCGCATCGGACGCCCGTCGATGGGTGAGAGCGGCGCCTGGCGCACACCGTGTGTCGGGAAAATCGTGATTTCCACCGGCACATCGCCCGCGACGAAACGGGCGGCTGGAAAGGCTTCGTAGCCGGCGCCCGCGCGGGTGCGAAGGCGACGCTCGAAGCTCTCGAACGGAATTCGTCTGCCCAGCAGTTCCATGAGCACCTCCTCGGCTGCGTCTGCGAACAGGTGCAGATTCACCGCCGATGCCTCCGTGGCGGTGCCGGCCAGGACCGGGCCGACCAGGCGGGGACGAAAGGCCTCGAGCACTCTCATCGCCTCTGCCGCGGTCGCGCGCATTTCACGGATGCGCGCCTCGTGCGAAGCGCCGCCAAACAGTCGCTGCAGCGTGATCAACGCCTGCTCCACCTCGGTGTTCTTTGGCAGCGACATGTTTGCCGGCAGCCCCAGACGCTCTCGCGCCTTGCGCTTGGCCAGGCCATAGTCGTCGATGGCTTCGTCGAAGAGGATCCGCGCGGCCTCTTCGGTCAGACGCTGGGGCGCGGTACTGGGCATTTGCGCCTCCCGGTTTGAGTCTTAGAACAACGTGGAATCGTCAAAATCATCGCGACGCACGTCCAGCCCGTCGCCATTGCGCCCCTCCTCGCTGGGTGGCACCCGTCCAAGCTCGAAGACCTCGAGAATGCTGCCGGGCGCACCCGCGGCCGTCACCAGCCCGCTGCTCGGGGAAATGCGCACCTCGACCAGACCGGCGGGTCGCTCGGGCCGGCTCAACGGCGTCGCCGTGAGCGCCGGTGCCATGAAGTAATTCCACATCGGCAGTGCGGTGCGTCCGCCCTCTTCGCGCAACCCCAGCGAGCGCTCCTGGTCGAAACCCATCCACGCGGTCGCCACGAGGTCGCCGTTGTAGCCGGCGAACCACGCGTCACGCCGGTCGTTGGAGGTGCCGGTCTTGCCGGCAATATCGTCGCGACCCACATCCCGGCGCGCCCTCTGGCCGGTGCCGCGCCGAATTACATCCGCCATCATGTCGCTGATGATCCACGCGTTCTGAGGGGAGATCACCCGCGGGGCGAGGCGCTGATCCGGGCGCCCGGGATCTGCGCCGCGGATCTCTTCCAGGGCCACCAGTCTGGGCGTCGCGGCGGCAGCCACCGAGTTCATGGCAGGCGCATACGCGCTACGCGGGTCGGGCAGCGTCATGAAGTCGTCGGTGCGCGTGCCCGGCAGTAACGGATCTTCCTCCTCGAGGCAGGTATAACAGCGGGCGCTGGCCGGCGATGCCTCGAAGATGACGCTGCCTGCGCCATCCTCGATGCGTTCGATGAAGTACGGCTCGACCCGGTAACCACC
This sequence comes from Gammaproteobacteria bacterium, assembly GCA_041745895.1. Taxonomy (GTDB): domain Bacteria; phylum Pseudomonadota; class Gammaproteobacteria; order Steroidobacterales; family PWYM01; genus PWYM01. Next base: position 15,459 of record JBGTIC010000096.1, on the reverse strand, counting down.
GTTGGCAAACACCGCGTACCCGGCGGTGAGCTCCAGCGGAGTGGCCGCCCCGGCGCCCAGCGCCAGCGTAGGGTTGCGTGGCAATGCGGCCTCCGTGAGACCGAAGCCCTGCAGGTGGGATACCGTGTTGCCGACCCCAGCGCCGAGCAGCACGCGCACCGACACCAGATTGAGTGAGCGCACCAGCGCCTCGCGCATCCGCGTCGGCCCGTTCCACTGACGGGAGTAGTTTTCCGGCCGCCAGGCCTGCTCGAGTTCGGAGCTCTCGAACACCAGCGGCGCATCGTTGACGATACTGGCCGCGGTGTAGCCGTTTTCGAGCGCAGCAGAGAACACAAAGGGCTTGAACGCCGAGCCAGGCTGCCTGCGGGCCTGGGTGACCCGGTTGAATTTGCTGACAAAGTAATCGAACCCGCCTGCCAGCGAGACGATCGCACCGTCTGCCGGGTCCAGTGCCACGAGCGCCCCCTGCGCCTCGGGCAGCTGAGCGAGCGTCCAGCTGCCGTCAGCCAGCTCTACCAGGTAGACGACGTCACCGGGGGCGAGCACGTCAGCGGCCGCGGCCGGCGCAGGGCCCAGATTGTCGGTGCTGATGTGGCGTCGTGCCCAGGAAAGTCCCGCCCAGCTGACGTCGACCGAAGCTGCGCGTCGCCGCAGAAACACCCGTGCATCACGCTCGCCGATGCTGGTGACCAGACCGATGCGCAGCACGGCGGGCTCCGGAAAGTCGCCAAGCAGGTCATGCAGGTGGCGCGCGGCATCGACGCCGTCGGGCGCCACGAGGGTTTCGGCTTCGAACTGAGCCAGCGGGCCGCGCCAGCCATGCCGGCGATCGTACTCGAGCAGGGCCTGGCGCAGCGCACGGTTCGCGGCGTCCTGCAGTCGGCTGTCCACCGTCGTGACCACGCGGAAACCGCCCTCGTAGACCTCCGGTCCGAAGCGCTGCAGCAGTTCCATGCGCACCATCTCGGCGACATAAGGTGCTTCCAGTTCGATGCGCGGCCCGTGCAGTCGCGAAACCATGGGCTGCATGCGCGCCTCGTCGTGTTCCTCGGCAGTGATGTAGCCGGTTTCGAGCATGCGCCGCAACACGTAGCTGCGTCGCGTCTCGGCCATCTGCGGGCTGCGCACGGGGTTGTACAGTGAAGGTGCCTGGGGAAGGCCGGCGATCGTCGCCATTTCCGCCAGACTGAGTTCGTGGAGCGGCTTGCCGAAGAACACCTGCGCGGCCGCCGAGACCCCGAAAGCCCGCTGGCCCAGGAAAATCATGTTCAGGTAGAGCTCGAGAATCTCGTCCTTGCTGAGCTGCTCCTCGATGCGACGCGCCAGAAAAATCTCGCGCGTCTTGCGCACGACCGTCTGTTCGGGTGACAGGAACGTCACCTTTGCGAGCTGTTGCGTGATCGTACTGCCGCCGCCACGGCTCACGCGCCCGGTCGTCGCCCACCCCAGCGCGGCGCGCGAAATGCCCTGCAGGTCGAATCCGGGATGGCTGTAAAAGCGCTCATCCTCAGCCGCAATGAACGCCTGGACGAGGCGCTCGGGCACCGCGTCGAGCGAGACGGGATCCCGTCGTCGCTCGCCCATCTGTGCGATCAGGCGGCCGTCGCGGCTGTAGACGCTCAGCGGGACCTGCAGGCGAAGGTCCCGCAGTTCCCGGGCGTCGGGCAGGCTGGGCAACAGATACAGGTAGGCCCCGGCCACGGTGGCGACCACGGCCAGTCCGGCCGCTGCCAGCAGCGCCCCCAGAGCGAGCGGAATCGACAGGTAAGGCTTCATGATAGAAACCGCATTCAAGTCCTTGCTAGAACAGGTTCAATTATGCATAGTAACCCGCAATCCGAGCGCAGCGCACGGGGCCGACAGGGCCCAGCGGTGACTGCGTCATGGGGCGGGACACAGGGTTCGCAAGGGGAGGCCAGCGTCACACCGGCGACTGCGGTTGAATTGCACGCGTGCATTTTTCGTACGACCGCTCAAATCCGCAAATGTTATGAGCAAGACGCAAGTCGGCGGCATTTTTTGCTACGCAGTTGGCAGTTTCCCCTGCTCAGGCTCGCCATTATACGCCGACGCGCTGACATGCCACGCCTTGTCAGTGCGGGCCGCGACATCGGGCGACGCTGACGGACAGCGTGAGATATAGTTAAATCGGCCCTCGCGGAGCGGCGGTCTTCAGGCAGCGCAAGGCTCTACGGAAAAAGGAAAAAACGTGTTTCTCCGGCGCCAGAAAAAGCCCCTGATTGGACTTGACATAACCACATCGTCGATCAAGCTCATCGAGCTGGTGCAGGCGGGTCGCGGCTTCCGTGTGGAAGCCTATGCTGCCGAGCCCACGCCCGTGAACGCGGTCAACGAAAAGGTCATCGTCGACAGTGACGCGGTGGGCGAGGCCATCGGGCGGGCGCTGAAGCGTTCCGGCTCACGCAACCGCGATGTCGCCATTGCCATTTCCGGTGATGCGGCGATTACCAAGATCATCCAGATGCCCGGAAACATCTCCGAGGCGGACATGGAAGGCCAGGTCGAACTGCAGGCCGACCAGTACATTCCCTTCCCGATGGAAGAAGTCAGCTTCGACTACGAGATCGTCGGCCCGTCCGCCAAGGATCCTGATGCGCTGGACGTGTTGCTGGTTGCCACCCGGACCGAGAACGTCGACCAGAGAGTGGCTGCGGTGGAAGCCGCTGGCATGAGCGTGCGCCTGGTCGATGTCGAGGCCTTCGCGCTGGAGAACGCCTGTCGCCTGCTGACCCACCAGATGCCGGAGAACGGTGTCGATCGCCAGGTTGCCGTGGTCGACTTTGGCGCCAGCACCACCACCTTCAGTGTGCTGCATGACCTGCGCGTCGTGTACACCCGGGACTTTGCTTTCGGCGGCCAGCAGCTCACCGAAGAGATCATGCGTACCTACGGTCTGTCCCTGGAAGATGCCGGCCGGGCCAAGAAGGAAGGCGGTCTGCCCAGCAACTACGGTCCGGAAGTGCTGGATGCTTTCATAGACGATATGACCCAGCAGGTCGGCCGCAGTCTGCAGTTCTTTCTCGCCTCCGGCAGCGGCCGCGAACAGCCCGACCAGATCCTCGTGTGCGGTGGCTGCGCGAACATTCCGGGGGTTGCGGACGTGATCGCCAGCCGCGTTGGCATTCCCACCGAGATCGGCGATCCGCTGGGCCAGATGAAAATCGGCTCACGACCGAAATCGCAGAACGTGAAGAAGGATTCCACGGCCCTGCTGATCGCCTGCGGTCTGGCGCTGAGGAGTTTTGACTGATATGCCTCGTATCAACCTGCTTCCCTGGCGTGAGGAGCTGCGCAAACGCAGGCAGCGCGACTTCGGCATCGCCGCCGCCGTCGCCGTGGTCCTCGGGCTGGCCGTGGTTTTCGCCTGCATCCAGGTCTGGAGCGGCATGACCAACCATCAGAACCAGCGCAACCAGCTGCTGCGCGCCGAAATAGCCGTGCTGGATCAGCAGATCGCCGAGATCCGATCGCTGGAATCCCAGAAGCAGCGCCTGCTGGCGCGTATGGAGATCATCGAGGAACTGCAGCGCAGCCGCCCCGAAGTGGTGCACCTGTTCGACGAGCTCGCGGAGCGACTGCCTGACGGCGTTTACTTCACGCAGGTTCGCCAGACCGGCAAGCGCATCGAGCTGCGCGGCACGGCGCAGTCGAGCACGCGCGTCTCCGCACTGATGCGCCAGCTCGACAGCTCACCGTGGATGACAAATCCGGGGCTCTCCGTGGTGGAAACCCGTCAGCAGGGCCCGCTGCGCCAGGCGCAGTTCACCGTGTTCGTGACCCAGGTCTCGGCAACCGACCGAGAGGAGGGCTGAACGTGAAAGATCTTCTCGCCCAGCTCAAGGCCCTGGATGTCAACGATATCGGCCGGTGGCCACTTGTTTTCCACGCCGCCGTCATCGTGTTGCTGTTCCTCGCCGTGGTGGCGGGCGGCTTCTATATGAAGGTCGTGCGCGAAGAGATGCCGCGCCTGGAGCGTGCGCAACTCGAAGAAAGCGACCTCAAGCGCAATTTCGAGACCCGCCAGCGCCAGGCGGCGAATCTCGATGCCTACAAGGCGCAGCTCGAGGAGATGGAGCGCTCTTTCGGTACCATGCTGCGCCAGCTGCCCAATCAGACCGAAGTGCCGAATCTTCTGGTGGACATTTCGCAGACCGGGCTGGCTGCAGGCCTCGAAGAGCGCCTGTTCCAGCCGAACCCCGAGCTGCAGCGTGATTTCTACGCGGAATTGCCCATCAGCATCCGACTGGTCGGCAGCTACCACGAGATGGGTGAATTCGTCAGTGGCATCGCGGCCCTGCCGCGTATCGTCACGCTGCACGACATACAGATCTCCCCGGAAGGCGATCGCGCCCCCACCGGCAGGCTGGTACTCGATGTGACCGCCAAGACCTACCGTTATCTTGACGAGGCCGGCGAATGAACATGCTGCATCTCTCTGGGATTGCGCGCGCGGCGCTGCTGATGGTTGCGGGTTGCACGCTCGTCATGACCAGCGCATGCAGCGGCCGCATGGATGACCTCAACAGTTACATCGATGAGGTCAAGGCGCGTCCCGGCGGGCGCATCGAGCCGCTGCCCGAGATTCAGCCGGCGCCCAGCCACAGCTACGGTGCGGCGCAGCGCAACGTGCGCTCGCCATTCACGCCCGACAGTCCGGCCATGGCGCGCCCTGATGGCGTAGGGGCGCCTGATCGTGACCGGCCACGCCAGTTTCTCGAGCAGTTTCCGCTCGACACCATGCGCATGGTCGGCACCCTGCGCTTCGGCGACAGTACCTTCGCGCTGGTGCAGACCAGCGATGGTCTGGTTCATCGCGTACAGCGGGGCAATTACATGGGCCAGAGTGATGGTCGGGTCATCGCAATCTCCGAATCCGAGGTTCGCCTGACCGAAATCGTCTCCGACGGCAGGGGCGGCTACATGGAGCGCCCGGCGGCAATGGCACTCAGCGAGAATTGAAACGGCCGGGGCGAACGCCCCGCGAGTCGATGGGAGTATATGGGATGATCTTTGTACGCAAGCCGCTGGGGATGGCATTGGCAACCGGCCGTGCAGGCCTGTCGTCGATAGCGCTGCTGGCCGTGCTCACGCTGGGCCTGGGGTCTGCCGCTGCGGCAGCCGACCGACAGCTGGAGAGTATCGATGTGCAGACCCTGCCGGGCAATCGGCTGGAACTGCGCCTGACCATGAGCAGCGCCGCCCCGGAGCCGTTGGCCTTCACCATCGACTCACCGGCGCGCATCGCATTGGACCTGCCCGATACGGCCCTGCGCCTCGACGCCCGACGCCGGGATGTCAATGTGGGTCCTCTCAACACGATTCTGGCCGCCGAGGCCGATGGCCGCACCCGCGTGGTGCTGAACCTCGATTCCATGGTGCCCTACCAGACGCAGGTCAGTGGCAACACCATCCTGGTCACGCTGGGCGCTGATGCCGGACGCGTTGCAGCCACCTCGTTCCCGGCAGCGGCCGCCGCCCAATCCCGCCCTGCGGCGCCCGCCCGCAGCGCTCGTCGCAGCGTCGAAGACGTCGACTTCCGTCGTGGCGAAGACGGTGCCGGACGTATCCAGGTACGCCTGTCGGATCCCAATACGACCGTGGATGTGCGTGAAGAAGGCGGCCGCGTTGTCGTGGCATTCCGCGATACCGAACTGCCAACTGAGCTGATGCGCCGTCTCGATGTCGTGGACTTCGCCACGCCGGTGACCACCGTCGACGCCATGCGCGTCGACCGCGACACCCGCATGATCATCGCGGCCAGTGGTGACTGGGAGCATCTGGCCTATCAGTCAGACACCATGTTCACGGTCGAGGTCAAGGCGGCGGCACCCGCCCCTGAAGTGCGCAGCCCCTTCGATGAGGCGCGTACCTACTCCGGCGAACGTCTGACACTGAACTTCCAGGATATCGAGACCCGCGCCGTGCTGCAGTTGCTGTCCGATGTGTCGGGCCTGAACATGGTGGTTGCCGATACGGTCACCGGCAACGTCACGCTGCGTCTGCAGAATGTGCCCTGGGACCAGGCGCTCGACATCGTCATGGCCACCAAGGGCCTGGACAAGCGTCGCAACGGCGACGTCGTGCTGATCGCACCGGCCGCCGAGATCGCCGCCCGCGAGCGGGCCGAACTCAGCGCCCGCCAGGAGATCCAGCAGCTCGAGCCCCTGCGCTCCGAGTTCCTGCAGGTCAACTATGCCAAGGCCGCCGATCTGGGCCGGCTGATCTCCGGCGAAGGCCGTACGCGAAGCTTCCTCTCCGAGCGGGGCAGTATTGCCATCGACGAGCGCACCAATACCCTGCTGCTCAATGACACCTCCGAGCGTATTTCGGATATCCGTCGGCTTGTCACCACGCTGGACATCCCGGTGCGTCAGGTGCTCATCGAGTCACGCATCGTCATCGTCAGCGACGACTTCAATCGCGAACTCGGTGTTCGCCTTGGCCTCACACAGGTCGGCGAGCGCGGCGGCAATGGCCTGATTTCCATGACCGGCTCGGCGGCCGGTTCGGCGTCCATCGTCGACTCGGCACTGGATAATCTCCAGAACACGGGTCAGCCCTTCCCGGTCCAGGTCGGCACCATCGACCAGCGCTACAATGTCAACCTGCCCGTGGCCAATCCTGCAGGGTCGATCGCGCTGGCGTTTCTTGGCGCCGATACCCTGATCGACCTGGAGCTATCAGCGCTGCAGGCCGAGGGTCGGGCTGAAGTCGTCTCCACGCCGCGGGTCATCGTCTCCAATCAGCGCGAGGCGCGCATCGAACAGGGTGTCGAGATCCCCTACCAGGAGTCCTCGGCAAGCGGTGCCACGGCCACGCAGTTCAAGAAGGCCGTGCTCAGCCTCACCGTGACACCGCAGATCACGCCAGACAATCGCATCATCATGGACCTGATGGTCAGCAAGGATAACGTCGGCGAAGTGCTGCCCAGCGCCACCGGGGGCTTTGTGCCCAGTATCGACACCCGCCAGATCAACACTCAGGTGCTGGTAAACGATGGCGAGACAGTGGTGCTCGGTGGTATCTTCGAAACCGAGCGTCGCGATTTTTCCAGCAAGGTGCCGCTGCTCGGCGATATCCCGGTGCTGGGGTACCTGTTCCGCTCCAACCAGCGGGTTTCCAACAAGGCCGAGTTGCTGATTTTCGTGACGCCGAAAATCCTGCGCGAGGGTGCGACCATCAATTGACAGCGGGCAACGTTTTTCTGATCGGCCCGATGGGCTCAGGCAAGTCGGCGGTTGGCCGGCAGCTCGGCCGTGTGCTCGGGCTGGAATTTCACGACAGCGACGAGGAAATCGAGCGCCGCACCGGCGTGGACATTCCCTTCATCTTCGACAAGGAAGGCGAAGAGGGCTTCCGGCGTCGTGAACAGGATGTCATCAGTGACCTGGCAGCCCTGGACGGCATCGTGCTCGCAACCGGCGGTGGCGCCATCATCTCCCCCGAGAATCGACGGGTGCTCGCCGCCCGCGGCACGGTCGTGTATCTGTGCGCCACCATCGCCCAGCAGGTCACGCGCACGCGTCACGGCCGCGAGCGCCCGCTGCTGACAGGCCGCGAGCCCGAAGAGGCTTTGACCGAACTGATGAGTTTTCGCGAACCCCTGTATCGCGAGATCGCCGACATCGTCGTGGAGACCGACGGCCGGAAGGTCAGTGCGGTGGCACGCGAGATCGAGGAGCGCCTGGCCTCTCCCGGCGTGTGAGTTCACGCGCCCGTAACCGACAGTCTTCATACTGATCGGTACTGCTGGCTTCGAGCGGATCGATCATGGCATTTGCAATCGGCTGCGCCCTGCCGCGAGAATCGCGCACCATGAACCACGCCGATGCCATGACGCCGCTGCAGGTCCACCTCGGCGCGCGAAGTTATCCGATTCACATCGGCCCGAATCTGCTTGGGCGCAACGGGCTGCTGGCCTCACTGGTACCGGGCAAGGATGTGCTGCTGGTCAGCAACGAAACCGTGGCGCCCCTGTATCTCGATGCGGCCTTGCAGGGTTTTGCGGGCAAGCGCACAGCTACGCTGGTGTTGCCTGACGGCGAGGCCCACAAGACGATGGCCACATTCACTGCCGTGCTCGAAGCCCTCGCCGCCGGCAGCTTCCATCGTGATTGCTGCGTGGCCGCGCTGGGAGGGGGCGTCATCGGCGACCTCGCCGGCTTTGCTGCGGCCTGCTACCAGCGTGGCGTGGACTTCCTGCAGCTGCCCACCACACTGCTCGCACAGGTGGATTCGTCCGTCGGCGGCAAGACTGCGATCAACCTGCCGCTGGGCAAGAATCTGGTCGGCGCGTTCCACCAGCCCATCGCTGTGGTGGCAGACACCGACACCCTGACCACGCTGCCGGCGCGCGAACTGGCGGCGGGCCTGGCCGAGGTGATCAAGTACGGCCTCATCATGGATCGCGAATTCCTGATCTGGCTGGAGTCACGGATGTCCGCGCTGCTGGCGCGCGATCCCGAGGCGCTGACGAAAGCGATCCGGCGCAGTTGCGAGCTCAAGGCGTTGCTGGTGGCCGAGGACGAACGCGAACATGGCAGGCGCGCCCTGCTCAACTTCGGTCATACCTTCGGCCATGCGATCGAGACGCTGGCAGGTTACGGCCAGTGGCTGCACGGTGAGGCTGTGAGCGCCGGCATGGTCATGGCTGCAGAAGCCTCCAAGCGCCTCGGCTGGCTGGATGCGGCGGATGTCGAGCGCGTGCGGCGACTGGTGGAAGCCGCAGGCCTGCCCACCGCAGCGCCGCGTGTTGCGCCCGAGGCCCTGCGCAAGGCCATGGGCATGGACAAGAAAATCGTCGGCGGGCAGCTGCGCCTGGTGCTGCTGAAGTCGCTCGGCGAAGCGGTGGTCACCGCCGAGGTTGACGAAGCGCTGCTCACCGGCGTGCTGCAGGATGTACGTGATGAGCGCTGAAGGCGACACCTGGCTGCAGCGTCACCCCGACCAGCGCCTGGCACCGTGGGCTGCCCGGGACGAACACTCCCGCGGGCGCCGTTTCCCCGAACCCCCGCCCCGGCTGCGCGGGCAGTTTCAGCGCGATCGCGACCGTATCATTCACTCGACAGCCTTCCGCCGGCTGGTCTACAAGACCCAGGTCTTCGTCAATCACGAAGGCGATCTTTACCGGACCCGGCTGACCCACTCACTCGAGGTCGCCCAGATCGGCCGCACCGTCGCCCAGGCGCTGGGGCTGAATGAATACCTCGTCGAGGCCGTTTCACTGGCCCATGACCTTGGTCACACACCCTTCGGCCACGCCGGCCAGGACGCGCTGAATGCGTGTATGCGCGACTACGGCGGCTTCGAGCACAACCTGCAGTCGCTGCGCGTGGTTGATGAGCTGGAGGAAAAGTACGCCGACTTTTCAGGCTTGAATCTGACCTTCGAAACCCGCGAGGGGGTTCTCAAGCACTGTTCAGTGAAGAACGCCCGTCGCCTCGGCGAGCTCGGTCAGCGCTTCATCGACCGCACCCAACCGTCGCTGGAGGCGCAGCTGGCCAATCTCGCCGACGAGGTGGCCTACAACAACCACGATGTCGACGATGGCCTGCGCGCAGGGCTGCTGGACATGGACGCCCTGCAGGAGGTCGTGCTGTTCCGCCGGGAATATGCGCGGGTCGTCGCCGCGTATCCACAACTGACAGGTCGCCGGCTGATTCACGAGATCGTGCGTCGCATGATTGACAGCATGGTCGCCGATCTGGTCGCCCATTCATCGCGCCGCCTGTTCGAATCAGCCCCGGCGAACATTGCCGACGTACGGGCCCTGCAGGCGCCGCTGATCGGCTACTCCGAGGAGATGGCCGGCCACATACGGGACATGAAGCGCTTTCTCCACGAACACCTGTATCGGCACTATCGCGTGCTGCGTATGACCACCAAGGCCCGGAAGGTTGTTCAGACGCTGTTCGAGGCGTTTTTTACCGAGCCCCGGCTGATGCCCGACGAACATGCGGGACACGCCGCCGACTGGGAAGCAACCGACGGCGCAGATGGTCGCGCCCGCGCCGTGGCCGACTACATCGCGGGTATGACCGATCGCTATGCGATCACCGAGTTCGAACGCCTGACCGATCCGCGCCGCAGCAGCTGACGGCTGCAACATCGCGGTGGGCCCGCCGGGTACCCTGGCGCAGACCCCCGAGCGACAATGCGGGTAGAATTCCCGCCTTGCCCACTCCTCGCCCAGGATTCAGATCGCGATGCCCGACAAGTCGATTCCCGCAGCCGAACGGCTGATTTTTGCCATGGATGTGCCCGATGCCGCGCAGGCCCGGCAACTGGCTGATGAACTAGGTGATTCGGTGCGCTTCTACAAGCTCGGGCTCGAACTGATGATGGCCGGCGGCTACTTCGAACTGCTCGATGAGCTGGTCGCGCGCGACAAGAAGATCTTCGTGGATCTGAAATTCTTCGATGTGCCGGCCACGGTGGCCGCAGCAGTGCGCCGATTGCGCAACCGCGGCGTGAGCTTCACCACCGTGCATGGCAACCAGTCGATCATGGAGGCTGCAGCCGCCGCCAAAGGTGATGTGAAAATCCTCGGCGTCACTGTGCTGACGAGCCTTGATCGTGGCGATCTCGACGACCTGGGCTTCGCCTGCGATGTTGAAGCGCTCGTGCTCTCGCGTGCGCGCCGCGCGCTCGAAGCCGGCTGCGATGGTGTGATCTCATCGGGTCTGGAGGCGCCGCTGTTGCGCCAGCATATCGATGGTCGCCTGCTGGTGATCACGCCGGGCATCCGCCCGGTCGACAATCGTGCCGAAGACGACCAGAAGCGCATCGTCACCGTCGAGGCGGCCTTCGCCAACGGTGCCGACTATATCGTCGTGGGTCGACCGATCCGCGACGCCGCCTCGCCACGCGCTGCGGCCGAGGCGATCCAGCACACCATCGCGGAGGCCTGCGCATGAGCGACCTTGCAAACGACCTGCTGCTGCGCGCACTGCTGCGCGAGCCGGTTGAACGCACACCGGTGTGGATGATGCGCCAGGCCGGCCGCTACCTGCCCGAGTACCGCGAGCTGCGCGCCAAGGCCGGCGATTTCCTGACGCTTTGCTCCACGCCCGATCTCGCCTGCGAGATCACGGTACAACCCATCCGGCGCTTTGAGCTTGATGCCGCGATCCTGTTCTCCGACATCCTCACCGTGCCCCATGCGATGGGCCTGGGCCTCTACTTCGCCGAAGGTGAAGGCCCGCGCTTCGAGCGCCCGGTGCGTACGAAGCGCGATCTTGCGCGCCTGGGTGTGCCCGACATCGAGACCGAACTGGGCTATGTCACGGAGGCGGTGCGCCGGGTACGTCGCGAGCTGGACGGGCGCGTGCCGCTGATCGGCTTTGCGGGCAGTCCGTGGACCGTGGCCACCTACTGCGTCGAGGGCGGGGGCTCCAAGAACCACGCACGCATCAAGGGCATGCTCTACGGCGAGCCCGCGCTGCTGCACGGACTGCTCGACGTGCTCACGCGTGCGACCATCGAGTACCTGAACGCGCAGATCGCCGCTGGCGCGCAGGCGGTCATGGTGTTCGATACCTGGGGCGGCGTCTTGGCGCCTGGCGCGTATCGCGAGTTTTCACTGAAGTACATGGCACGCATTGCCGAGGGCGTCACCCGGACTGTGGAGGGCCGACGCGTGCCTCTGGTCCTGTTCACCAAGGGGGCCGGCCCGCGGCTGACCGAAATGGCCGATACCGGTTGCGATGCCCTGGGCGTGGACTGGACCACCGACCTTGCCGAGGCGCGGCGGCTGACGGCCGATCGCGTTGCGCTGCAGGGCAATCTCGACCCCAGCGTGCTGTATGCCCCGCCTGAGGCCATCGCTCGCGAAGTCGGCAGGGTGTTGGCGAGCTACGGACGCGGACCGGGACACGTGTTCAATCTGGGCCACGGCATCCATCCCGATATCGATCCGGCACATGTGACCGCGATGCTCGAGGCCATCCATGCCCAGAGCCCCGCGTTTCATGCGTGATATCGAAGCTAGCGCTCGAGACGCTCGAACAGGTAGCCGTCGTCCTCCGGACCCCACACGATCTCCCCCGCATCGGTGAAGCCGCGTTCCCACCACAGCATCTGGTTGGGCGAGATGGTTTTCTGCGCCCAGACATAGTCGGCACCGCGATGGGTGTTGCGGCATTCACCGCGTGGCGCGTGTTCACCGAAGAAGTTGCCGTTGGACTGCAGCGTGTAGGCGATGTCGCAGCCGCGCAGGTGGCGAAAGTCGCCGGGCCCCAGTGCCTCGACGCGCCGCAGCGCGGTGGGTGATCCGACACTGTTCAGCGTCTCGTCGCCAAAGCGCCAGGATTCCACCACGGCACGGCCCTGGCGATCAGGCACGAGACGATAGAGCGCCTGGAGCCAGGGGCCTTCCACGCTCGGCTGCATCGACACGAACAGGTAAATGCCATCCCCCAGCGTCCAGCGTTCCAGCCACAGCGGTTCGATACGCAGCTGCACCTCACTGCGCTCTTCCGGGGAGCTGGCAACGAAACTGCCTTTCAGATAGGCCGCCAGCCGAGGTGTCGGTGCGCTGACCTCAGGGCCGAGACTGGCGCAGCCCGTGGAAAATACGGCCAGCGCTGCCAGCAGTGTCGCGACACCCCACTGCGCGGGGCGGCGTGGCGGGTCAATGACCACTGGCGCGCTTCTTCTCCTCGTCGCGCAGCTGGCGGCGCAGGATCTTGCCCACATTGGTCTTCGGCAGCTCATCGAGAAACTCCACTTCCCTGGGAATCTTGTAACCGGTGAGCCCCCCGCGACAGTGCTCGATGATGTCCTCGGCACTCAGGGCCGGATCCTTGCGCACGACGAAGACCTTGACCACCTCGCCCGAGTGCTCGTCGGGCTTGGCCACGGCCGCGCATTCGAGTACCCCCGGATGGCTCTGCACCACATCCTCGATCTCGTTGGGGTACACGTTGAAGCCGGACACCAGGATCATGTCCTTCTTTCGATCCTCGATGGTCGTGCGCCCGGTCTCGTCCATGCGTCCGATATCGCCCGAGCGGAACCATCCGCCCTCCAGCATCACGGCGGCGGTCTCCTCGGGACGGTTCCAGTAGCCGTGCATCACCTGCGGACCACGGATACAGATCTCGCCGGCTTCGCCCTGCGGCACCGGCCTGCCATCATCATCGCGAATGCTGAATTCAGTGGACGGCAGGGGTAATCCGATGGAGCCGTCGAAGCCGGTGGCATCCAGGGGCACCATGCTCGCCGAGGGTGAGGTCTCGGTGAGGCCATAGCCCTGCAGCAGCACGCAGCTGGTGAGCTGCTGCCAGCGCTCAGCCACGGCCCGTTGTACGGCCATGCCGCCGCCGACACTGATGCGCAGGTGGCTGAAGTCCAGGCGCTCGAAACCGGGCGTGTTCATCAGCCCGTTGAACAGCGTATTGACACCGGTGATCATCGAGAACCGGAAACGCCCGAGTTCACGCACGAAGCCGGGCATGTCACGCGGGTTGGTGATCAGCACGTTGTGACCGCCAATGCGCATGAACAGCAGCATGTTCACGGTCAGCGAAAAAATGTGATAGAGCGGCAGCGCCGTGATGACGATGTCGCGCCCGGGCGTGATCGAGCCGCGCATCCAGGCCGATGACTGCAGCACGTTGGCCACCATATTGCGATGCGTGAGCATTGCGCCCTTCGCCAGCCCGGTCGTGCCGCCCGTGTATTGCAGAAAGGCGATATCCTCAGCTGCGATATCGACCTCCTCGAACGCCTCCCACTTGCCCAGCGACTGCGCCCGCCGGAACGCGACATGGCCCTCGATCTTCCAGTCGGGCACCATCTTCTTGACGTACTTGACGACAAAATTGGTCAGCACGCGCTTGGGCGCGGCAAACAGGTCACCGATCTGCGTGGTGATCACCGTGGCGACCTCGGACTTGCCCAGCACCTGCTGCAGCACCGCGCAGAAGTTCTCCAGAATGATGATGGCGCGCGCACCGGAGTCGCGCAGCTGGTGTTCCAGCTCACGCGGGGTATACAGCGGATTGACGTTCACGACGACGAGCCCTGCGCGAAGGATGGCGTGAACCGCGATCGGATACTGCAGCAGATTGGGCATCATCACCGCGACGCGATCGCCTCTGGATAAACCGGCATCGTGCTGCAGGTAGCTGGCCAGATAGCGGCTCTGCTGATCGAGCTCGCCGTAGGTCAGCGCATGACCCATGTTCGTGAAGGCGGGAAGGTCGCGGTACTCCCTGCAGGCTTCGTCCAGCAGATCGATGAGAGACGCGATGCTGTCGGCGTCAATGGTCTCCGGCACACCCTCGGGATAGGACGTAAGCCACGGCTTTTCCATAGTTTTAATTTCTTGTGTCGGCTTGGGTCTTCAGCGAGTGTGCCCCGCACTCCCACGCTCCGCAAGCTCACCTCGCTGGTCGCCGATCTTAAGCACCTGGGCGACCGCCGGCCAGACGTTCTCCAGCAGGCGCGGCTGCGCGGCCTCATTGGGATGAATCCCGTCGGCCTGCATCAGCTCCGGGTCCAGCGCGACGCCCTCGAGCAGGAAATCAACGACCGCGATATCGAACTGCCCGGCAAGTGCGGGATAGACTGCCTCGAAGGCCTCGTAGTATTCGTCACGGTAGTTGCGGGGTATCTTGATTCCCGTCAGGATGACTGCGCTGCCGGCCGCCTTGCTGAGTTCGATCATGCGCGCGAGATTGTCACGCAGCGTATCGACATTGATGCCGCGCAGGCCGTCGTTGCCGCCGAGCTGGATGATGACGAGCCCCGGCCGGTGGCGATCCAGCGCGCGCGGCAGGCGTGCGAGTCCACCGCCACTGGTCTCACCGCTGATGCTGGCGTTTATGATGCGATGCGGATGGCCCATCTCTGCCAGGCGGGTGCCGAGCAGGGAGACCCAGCCCTCATCCATGTACATGCCGTAGCTCGCACTTAGAGAGTCGCCGAGCACCAGCAGCACGGGTGGCGGGGAATCCGCAGCCTGGGATGAGGCGTAGGACATCTGCGCGCACAGTGCGGCAAGGCCGACGAGAACGACAAGGAAGCAGGACTTGAACGAAGACAAAATGGTCCTCCGGGCGGAACATCTGGGCAAGCAAGTTAGCAGCCCTGAGGGGACTCTGACCATTCTGGACGACGTAAGTTTGCTGATCCCCCAGGGCCAGACGCTGGCCGTGCTGGGGGCCTCGGGTGCGGGCAAGTCCACGCTGCTGGCACTGCTGGCGGGGCTCGACGACCCCAGCACCGGCAGGGTCTGGCTGCGTGATCACGAACTCACCGCGCTGGACGAGGACGGCCGCGCGAAGGTGCGCGCCGAGCATGTGGGCTTCACGTTCCAGTCATTCCACCTGCTGCCTTCATTGACCGCGCTGGAGAACGTCATGCTGCCGCTGGAACTGGCCGGCCGGCGTGATGCCCGCGCGGCCGCCCGCGCCGCGCTGGCCGATGTGG
>JBGTIC010000095.1:0-2422 GCA_041745895.1 Gammaproteobacteria bacterium | reverse complement strand
ACCAAGCCTCGGCCGCAGTCCGGTCGAAGTAGGTCTCGAGCTGCCCGCGGCGGGCGAGGTAGGTAGCCGTCTGCATCAATCGTAGCCCAGCAGGTCGAAAATGTCCCTGTCCCGCATCGGCTGGCCGACCAGTGGCTCCGTGCCGGCCCACAGCGTCGCGGCGAGCCGCATATACTCCAGCTTGACCGCCTCAAGCTCGGGCGAGGACTCCATCTCGAACAGCGTGGACTTCTTCAGCCGGCTGCGGCGGATCACGTCGAGATCGGGGAAATGCGCCAGGGTCGAGAGCCCGGTAACCCCGTTGTAGCGATCGATCTGGTCGGTGGCGGCGCTGCGGTTCGCGATCACGCCGCCGAGGCGGACGTCGTAGTTCTTGGCCTTCGCCTGGATGGCGGCGACGATTCGGTTCATCGCGAAGATGCTATCGAAGTCGTTGGCGGTGACGATCAGCGCGCGGTCGGCGTGCTGCAGCGGCGACGCGAACCCGCCGCACACGACGTCCCCGAGAACGTCGAAGATGACGACGTCGGTCTCCTCAAGCAAATGGTGCTCCTTCAGCAGCTTGACCGTCTGGCCCACCACGTAGCCGCCGCAGCCTGTGCCGGCAGGCGGGCCGCCCGCCTCGACGCACATCACGCCGTTGTAGCCCTCGAACACGAAGTCCTCGACCCGCAGCTCCTCCGAGTGGAAGTTCACGGCTTCGAGCACATCGATGACCGTGGGCAGGAGCTGCTTGGTCAGGGTGAAGGTGCTGTCGTGTTTGGGGTCGCAGCCGATCTGCAGCACGCGCTTGCCGAGCTTGGAGAATGCCGCCGAGAGATTGCTCGACGTTGTACTCTTGCCTATCCCACCCTTGCCATACACCGCGAACACCTTGGCGTTACCGATATCGACATCCGGCTCCATGTGGTGCTGCACGCTGCCCTCGCCGTCCGCGCCTCTGCGAACCTTGATTGCGGATACGGGCACTGTCGCAGTTACCATGCGGCTGCCTCCTCTGTAATGCCTTCCAGTCTGTCCTCGAGCTCTGCACCGGCCTGGCGCAGCGCCTCGAGGGTCTCAGGGTCCGGGACCCAGTACGCCCGCTCATGTGCTTCGAGCAGGCGGTTCGCAAATTTTGCCGAGGCCGTGGGGTTCAGTGCGGCAAGGCGCTCGCGCATGACCGGATCGGTAATGAAGGTCTGCGTCAGGCGTTGGTACACCCACGGGGCAACCTGGCCAGTGGTCGCCGACCAGCCCATGGTGTTGGTGACCTGGGCCTCGAGATTGCGTACGCCTTCGTAGCCGTGCGAGAGCATGCTCTCGTACCATTTCGGGTTGAGCATGCGCGTGCGCGTTTCCAGCGCCACCTGTTCTTCGAGCGTGCGCACCGTGCCGTTGCCCTGCGTGGGATCGCCGATGTAGACCGGCACCGCCTCCCCGCGCGCACGGCGCACCGAGCGGCTCAGACCACCCAGGGTATCGAAGTAGTGATCGATGGTGGTGACCCCCAGTTCCGGCGACTCGAGGTTCTGGCAGGTCAGCTGCACATCGCCGAGCATGCTCTGCAGCAGCTCGCTGTGTTTCTCAGGCTTGCCGCTGCGGCCGTAGGCAAAGCACTTGCGACGCAGGTAGGTCTCGGCAAGTTCCGACTCGTCTTCCCAGCAGCCGGCATCGATCATCTGGTTGACGTTCGAGCCATAGGTGCCATCGGCGTTGCTGAACACCCTCAGCGAGGCGGTCTCCAGATCACAGCCGTGCGCCTGCTGGTAGGCCAGTGCATGCCGACGCACGAAGTTGGCTTCGGATGATTCCTCCGCGCTGGCTGCAAGAAAACAGGCCTCGGCGAGCATCTTGGTCTGCAACGGCAGCAGATCGCGAAAAATACCCGACAGGGTCAGCACCACATCGATCCGCGGCCGCCCGAGCTCCTCGAGCGACACCAGTTGCGCACCACAGAGTCGGCCGTAGCTGTCGAAGCGTGGCCTGGCACCGAGCAGCGCCATGGCTTGCGCGATCGGCGTGCCCTCGTTTTTCAGGTTGTCCGAACCCCACAGCACCAGCGCCACCGATTCGGGCAACGGATGTCCATCGCGTGCATGTCGTTGCAGCAGCAGCTCGGCGTGGCGCTGACCTTCGGTGACGGCGAACGCGCTGGGCACCCGGAAAGGATCGAAGCCGTGCAGGTTGCGGCCGGTGGGCAGCACATCGGGAGTGCGCAGCAGATCACCGCCGACGACCGGGCGTACGAAGCGTCCGTCCAGGGCGTGGACCAATGCCGGCAGTTCGGTGTCCCTGGCGAGCAGGCGATCGAGTCGCGCCAGTTCTCCCATCAACGCAATGTTATCGGTCGTGGCTTCCATATCGCCGGCCGCCAGCGCAGCGCCTGGCTCATGGCCTTCGACCACGGCTGCAACGGCGGCCTCGGCCGGACGCACGCCGT
>JBGTIC010000094.1:0-4476 GCA_041745895.1 Gammaproteobacteria bacterium | reverse complement strand
CCGAGACCGCGCTGCGCCGTCGCCGCGCGCTCGCGCTGATCGAACGCGGCGCGATCCTTGCTGACCCGGCGCGCATCGATATTCGCGGAGAGGTGGAGGTCGGCCAGGACGTTTTCATCGACAGCAATGTGCTGCTGACCGGCCGCGTGCGACTTGGCGATCGCGTGCAGATCGGCCCCAATGTAGTGCTGCGCGACGCCGAGATTGGCGCCGGTACCGTAGTCCACGCCCACAGCCTGCTGGAAGCCTGCCGCGTTGGCAGCGACTGCGAACTCGGGCCCTATGCACGACTGCGCCCTGGCAGCGAGCTGGCCGATCGGGTGAAAGTCGGCAACTTCGTGGAGATCAAGAACACGCGCATGGCCGAGGCCAGCAAGGCAAATCACCTGAGCTACATCGGCGATGCCGATATCGGTCGTGATGTGAACATCGGTGCAGGCACGATCACCTGCAACTACGACGGCGCCAACAAGCATCGCACGGTCATCGACGAGGGCGCCTTCATCGGCTCGGGCGTCGAACTGGTCGCACCGGTGCACGTCGGTGCGGGTGCGACCATCGGCGCCGGCTCGACGATCAGCAAGGCAGCACCGGCCGGCAAGCTCACCATTGCACGCGTACGCCAGCAGACGCTGCCCGACTGGCGGCGTCCCGTAAAGCGGTCCAAGCCGACCGAAGACACCTGAACCCCCACCGGAGCAGACCCTGACATGTGTGGCATCGTAGGCGCCATCGCCGAACGCAACGTCGTCCCCATCCTCATGGAGGGTCTGCGCCGGCTCGAGTATCGTGGTTATGATTCCGCGGGCCTTGCCGTGGTGCAGGACGGCGAGCTTCACCGGCGCCGACGTGTGGGCAAGGTGCGCGAACTTGGCGATTCGTTGACCACCGAGCCGCTGGCAGGCGCCATCGGTATCGCCCATACTCGCTGGGCGACTCACGGTGCTCCGACCGAGCGCAACGCCCATCCGCATGTGTCCCCACCCCGGCTGGCCATCGTTCACAACGGCATCATCGAGAATCACGCAACCCTGCGTGAAGGGCTGGTGGACGCCGGCTACACCTTCACCTCCGACACCGACACCGAAGTCGTCGCCCACCGCATCGACCAGCACCGGCAACGCACGGGTGATCTGCATACGGCCGTGCGTAACACAGTTGCGGAACTGGAGGGTGCCTACGCCCTGGTGGCGATGAGCCTGGACGAACCCGACACTTTGATCGCCGCCCGCCAGGGCTGTCCGGTCGTGATCGGCCTGGGGCTGGGGGAGAACTTCATCGCCTCTGACGTTGCGGCACTGCTGCCGGTAACGCGCCGCTTCATGTTTCTTGAAGAAGGCGATGTGGCCGTACTGCGCCGAACATCGATCGAGGTGTTCGACATCGACGGCAACGCCATTGAGCGAGCCGTGCGAGAGAGCGAACTGTCCGCTGATGCTGCCGAGCGCGGGCGCTTCCGACACTTCATGCAGAAGGAAATCCACGAGCAGGCCGCGGCCGTGGCCCGCACGCTGGAGGGTCGCATCGATAACGGCCTGGTGTCTGCAGAGCTCTTCGGGTCTGACTCCGCCTCGCTGTTCGAAGGTGTGCGCGGCCTGCACATCGTGGCCTGCGGCACCAGCTACCACGCGGGGCTGACCGCCCGCTATCACATCGAGGAACTCTGCCGGCTGCCGGTAAACGTCGAGATCGCCAGCGAGTATCGCTACCGCGCACCGGTGGTGCCTGCAGACACGCTGTTCGTTACGATCTCCCAATCGGGTGAAACCGCAGACACGCTGGCCGCGCTGCGCCTCGCAAAGACGCTTGGCTATGCCAGCACGCTTGCGATCTGCAACGTCGATGAAAGCTCGCTGGTGCGGGAAGCGGATCTCTGCCTGATGACCCGCGCCGGACCCGAGATCGGCGTGGCCTCCACCAAGGCCTTCACGACACAGCTTGTGGCGCTGAACCTGCTGACGCTGGCGCTGGCCCGTGCCCAGGGCATGCCCGCCGACACCGAACGTACGTTGACCGCCCAACTCGCAGAACTGCCCGGCCTGATCGAGCAGACGCTTTTGATGGACCCGGCCATCGCTACGCTGGCGGAGGCCTTCGTCGACAAACACCATGCACTTTTCCTGGGCCGCGGTGCGCTTAACCCGGTGGCCATGGAGGGTGCGCTGAAGCTCAAGGAGATCTCGTACATCCACGCCGAGGCCTACGCCGCAGGCGAACTCAAGCACGGCCCGCTGGCGCTGGTGGACGAAGACATGCCGGTGGTCACGGTCGCACCGAATAACGATCTGCTGGAGAAGCTGCGCTCCAACCTTGAAGAGGTGCGCGCGCGTGGAGGTCAGCTCTACGTGTTTGCTGACCCGCGGGTCAGCTTTGAAGATGCACCGGGCGTTACCATCCTGCGTCTGCCGGCACACGCGGAGCCGCTGCAGGCGCCGCTGCTGTATACGTTGCCACTGCAGCTGCTGGCCTATCACGTCGCGGTGCTGAAGGGCACGGATGTGGATCAGCCGCGGAATCTGGCGAAATCGGTGACGGTGGAGTGAGTGCGAGGGATCTCGCCCTTGTTGTTCCTGACAAAAATAGTCGAAAACAGGTCATTAAAGTCGCAAACAGGAAAATAAAGTCGAAAACTAGCTGATGTGGACTAAAGGACCAGGAAAATGAGGTCCGTCTGCGGTGAATTATCGACCGTCAACTTCTACCAAGGCGCCCTGGTGATTGGAAAGAATAAAGTTAGTGCAGAAGACCGTTCTCGGCCTTGGTCTCGGCATTTCCAAACTCCTGAATTGTTAGTTCAGGCTGTCCGCTAGACCGTAGGAAGCATCGGGTCGGCTTGAGCGAAGTGCTAAGCCGCACCTTTCCGGCGGGTGGAGGATTGTTGCTGCCTCTGCCACGAGCGGCGAGAAGCAGCGTCTAGCGCAGCAAGTCGCGGTACCGGGAAAAGGGTGCTTACCATGCTTGTGCTGCCGGCGTGCCTTGATGGTAGCGCAGTTGCCAACCCGCGGGTGTCTTCAGCCAAATTGAAGACCGGAGGGTGTGTTGCTCCAGGCCTTCGTCCTGTGTGACGTGCGCCGAGCGATAGGTGAGAAGCACAGCGCCCGGCGTGATCTCCGTTACTGTGTACGCGTCCGAGGTGACGACCGGCTGTGCGTCGTGCTTGGACAAGTAGTTGATGATCGTTTCTCGGTCGTACGAACGACCTGAGCGGCCAATCTCTTGAAACTCAGGGTGCAGCAGCAGTTCAAGGCGTGCGCGGTCGCATCGAACTCCTGGGTGATGGAGTTCAATTTCAAGGGCTTTGAGTTCTTGAAGCAACGATGTCACGGTCCGCGCGTCCCACGCGGCCTCACGACCAAGCTCAGTCGCGGGTCAGGCATGCTTGTCGACTGCAGCGCGGAGTCGGCAGGCACGGAAACACCAGTGCCAAGGCTCAGATTCGTACCCGTAAACATTGCCAGCGGGATAGGAAAGAAAGAACGCGAATTCCGAGGCGCGACGCGATAACCACCGGAAGGCGTCCGTTTCGGCAAACCTCGAATCGAGTGGCTCGGATTCGGGTGCACCGATATCAACGGCTAGACCAGAATGATGCTCACTATAACCGGGGGGCGCAGAAACCTTTAAGACCGTCTCAAGGCGGGCCCCAGAGTCCAGCTTTCTTTTAACAATAGTGAACTGTCGATCCACGCTGCGAAAGGCTGAGACGATCCAACAATCTACTCCGTCCCTTCGGGCAGCTTGCTTCATCTCGCGCCAAGCGAGGGCCGCCTCTGGAACAAGAAAATGCTCTCGACCATCGTCAGCAGTCTCTGCGATCGCGAGGTCCTTGGCCTCGTCGATGGGCTGGAGGCCCCGAGCAGCGAGAACTTGCCTGCTTATCCCAAGTTGCTGAAGTGCCGTGATCGGATCCATTGGATGGTTGGGTGGCGCCTTCCGGGCGCCAGCACTGGCCCTCATCTGATTGGCGTTTATTGACTAGCCTGTTGGGCATTCAGATACGCAGTGAAGAATGCCTTTAGTGTTTGCTCAATTTGGTCGGACATAGGAAGGGTTAATTCCGTGGCAGGCCCGGTAGCAAACCCAATCATGCTTTGTTCCCAAAATATTACATCTCCGGAACGCGGTTTTGATCGAGACGTGTAGAGCTTTTGAATTGATTCAGCTCCTAGTATATCCGTGTATCTGGCATACGCACGGACCGTCGCGTGCATGGCTATTGGATCAGTTCCGCGAGTTGACGTCAGTATTGTCTCCAATATTAGTGCGTCTCCGATGGACGACCTAAATGCGACCTCTTCAGCATCCTTTGCCTGCACTATCGCTATCTTCGCCAACGCCGCCAGAAAATTTGCGTTTTCGTACGTTTTTTCGCATATGGATTGGCCTGCCTGATAACGTAAAAAGTCTTTCGCACATTTGAGGAGGCGGTGGTCTCTGTCTGGTTAAATTGGAAGCGCGACCAACCAACCACCAGAC
>JBGTIC010000093.1:0-4333 GCA_041745895.1 Gammaproteobacteria bacterium | reverse complement strand
GCCGGCGCTACCGGGTCTGTCCAGGCGCGCGACGCGCTTCAGCCGTCGGAGGCCTCCTCGTCGGTCGCCTCGTCGACTACCAGACTGGTGGCATCAAAGCAGCCATCCACGGCCGGGAGCCCGAAGGCATCGACGGTTGCGCCGACTTCCAGGTCTGCAAATTCGACCGGCTCGGTGACGGTACCACCTTCGTCATCCTCACGGATGCGGGTGATCTCGCCGTGCTGGGCCAGGCGCACGCAACGATCACCCGCCTCGTCGACGCTGATGGTGAGGCTGCGGTTGGCTTCATCCAGCGCCTGAATCACACCGCGCAGCATGATCTCGGCTTCACCGGCCGCGTTGACTATCACCAGTGAAGCGCGAAGCTGCGCCTCGGCCACATTCAGCACGCCCTCGGCATGGACTTCCGCACCCACGCCAACGCTTGCTGGGTCGAGTCGTTCGCCCTCACGCGTGATCAGAGCTGCCCCGGGCTGCAGCGCAACGGTCAGCAGTTCATCGGCAATGCCCTGACCGGGATCGAGCAGCAGGCTGAAAAGCCCGTCGCCGCCGATCGCCGTGTCCGTAAAGCCGCTCAGCCGCTCGAGTGCATCGCGCAATCCCAGCTGTACCACCAGTGCCTCGAGCACGCGCAGCTCATCGTCGCTCTCACCGAAGAAACCCACGGCGCTGGCAGCATCTCCGGCTTCAAGATTGGCGATGTCGACTGCGAGTCCCGCGGTGTCGAAGATTGCACCGGCTTCATCGACGCGGATCAGGATACAGCCGTCCCATACAGGGCCTTCACCCTGGATGCGTTGGAGCTCGCAGAGCGTAAACTCACCGGCGTTGGCATCGACGATTTCGCCGACCTCGCCGAACAGTCGCACCAGTCGGTCACGCAGTTCGCCGGTGTCGATATCCACGAATACCACCGGGCGAAACAGGTAGCGTCCCGAGGCGCCGGCGCGAATCACCAGGAAGGACTTCTCGGCATCCATGTCCAGGCGGATCAGCAGCGTCTGGCCGCCCTCCAGCGTGAACGGACCGCCATCGCGCGGATTGAGATCGAGCTTGCCGTTGCCGGTGAGCTGCGCGGCGACCGTACGTACCGGCTCGCCAGCTTCGTCGAGTTCGATAAGTTCGATGCGGGCCAGACGCATGCGCACTTTGCGGTATTCACCGGAAGGCACCTCCTCGGCGACTGCGAACAGGTCGGTGAAGTCGCGCAGTTCGAGCAGATCGAAGGTCTCCTCGCCGCTGAAGATGCTCACTGGATCGGCGTCTTCGTCGACCGGCAGCAGGCTGACCTCGTTGACGGTGACCAGAATACGGTCGAACTCATCGGTGGGGCCGTCGGTGAACATGATGCCCACGGTGCCGGTGGTCGGTGCATTGCTGCCTGGCGGCGGTGCGATGATCGGGTCTGCGTGGTTGGACGAGGAGCCTCCACAGGCGCCGAGCAATACCGCGAGTGCTGTTGCTGCGACGGCCTTCGGAAAAAGGTTTGACATAAGCAAATTCATGGCTGTGATCGCACGCATGCTCGCGGCGCCTCCGGTATGGTCTTGTCCGGGCAAGGTAGCAGGAACCCACGCTCGAACGTAGACGTCTGCCTTTGGCGACGCTGGAACTTGGGGCGCGTCAGTGCAGCCGGCAGGCGCTGTTGCCTTGCGTGCGGCGCTGTGTAAGTTCCGCCCGAATGCCCTGCAGTGACGATGCAAGCGCCGGCAGCGAGTCGAGCTGGCGTTCGGCAGCCTGAAGATGCTGCTCGGCCTCGGTGAGACAGTCCTGTGCCAGATGCAGGCGGGCGAGATTGTGATGCGATGCGATGTGCGTCGGTGATACGCGCAAGGCTTGCTGGTAAGCCGACAAGGACTGCGAGATCTCTTCACGCTGGTAATGAACATTGCCCAATCCAAACCAGATCGCCGCCGAGTTAGGCCAGGCCTGAGCACCCATCTTCCACACGGCGAGTGCCGCAGTGCTTGAACCCGTGGCTTCCAGGTCTGCAGCGGCACGCAGGTAACGCGGCAGATCTGCCGAGGCGGGCAATGTGCCCGGCGGGAGCACCACCAGCGACCAGGCATCCGCGCGCAGCCAGCTGGTCAGAAACCGTCGACTCGACTGCACTTCGCGCTTGGTGGTGCCAGAGCGCAGGATGAATGTGTCATCGCGTGCGTCATAGCCGATGACGACGGCATAGTGCCAACCCGGCCACGGACCGAAGCCGAGTTTCTGCAGGACCAGCACCGGGTGCCCCGCTGCCACCTCCGCAAGCAGTGCGGCGAGCCTGGGTTCGGGTTCGTAGGCAAGGCGGTCGAACTGGCGCGCCGTGGCGCGCATTTCGGGCTGCAAGGAGCCCTGTCTGGCCGGCATATAGATCCGCGGCACCAAGGCCTCCGGCGTTACGGCCACGCCGCTGTGTTCAAGCACCGTGGCCAGCGCCGCGGGCCCACACTGATATCGCGACTGTGGGTGGAAAGGAACGTCGCTGAGTTCCCGAAACAGCGTCGGGGTGCCATCATCCTCTGCCACCGGGAGGTGATCCATCAGCGGCGGCGGACCATGGGCGCAGCCCGCGAGCAGCGCGACCGCCGCCAGCAGCGTCGCGAGCGACGCGTGCTGGCGTGTTCGCATGGACGACTCAGGCGCGTTTGAAGATGTCGATGACACCTACGAGCTCGAGGATCAGCAGCACCACGAAAACGATGCCGATCACTGCCAGCACATCACCGCCTGCCGGCAACTCATTCAGGCGTGACTCCATGGTGCGGAGTTCCTCGTCAGTCAACTGCGCCATCCGCTCGATCACGAGCGCTGGGTCTACGCCCATCGCTTCCATCTGTCTGGCCAGGGTGTCGTGAGACAGCGCCTGCTCGATGTTGTGCATGCTCTGTGCGCGCTGCTCCAGACTCAGCAGCGTGGCGCTGTCGAGCATGGCGGACTGGGCGACACCCATGGTGCTGCCCAGCACGAGCGTTACGCTGGCGATCGTCGCGAAAAACATGTTGAACCGGCTTTTCATCGGGAAATCCCCTCAAGGATGCGATTGGGCATTGTCGCCCTTCTTCTGGCAAAAATCGGACTGACCGGCTGCCAGCAGCCGGTCAGTCCGAGCTCGAGTGCAAGGTTATTGCGCGCGGCGGGAAGGTGCAAGCGTCGTTGCTAGCCGACAGGGTCGGGATCGAGCAGCCAGCGGGCCAGCCACTCGTGGATCTCGTCATAGAAGTGCCGGCTGTTGTGGCCATTCATGATCCAGTGGTTCTCGTTGGGATACACCAGCAGCCTGCTTTCAACCTGCTGGCGTTGCAGGGCTGTCCAGTACTCCAGCACGTTGTTCAGCGGCACGCGGTAGTCCAGCTTGCCGATGGTAACCAGCGTGGGCGTCCGCCAGCGGGCGGCATATCGAATCGGATTCTGCTCCTGCCACACCTCGGTAAGCTCCCAGGGCGGGCCGCCCAGATTCGCCTCGCGTGAGTAGGCGACATCGCTTGTGCCCCACTGGCTCTCCAGGTTGACCAGTCCGGCATGGCTGATCAGGCAGCGGTAGCGATCGGTGGAGGCCTGCAGCCAGTTGGCGAGGTGCCCGCCGTAGCTGGCACCCCCCGCGCACTGCCGCTGGCCATCGATGAAGTCGAAACGCGCGATGGCCTCGTCGGCGGCCTGGTTGAGTTCATCTCCGGGGCCGCGCAGCGGATCCCCCTGGATGGCCTGGGCAAAAGCTTCGCCGAAGCCCGTCGAGCCGGTGTAATTGGTCAGCAGCACGACGTACTCGGTGCCGGCGAGCAGATGATAATTCCAGCGCAGAAAGAAATAATCACGAAACATCATGTGCGGCCCGCCGTGAATGACCACCAGCAGGGGATAGCGCCTGTCGGGATTGAAGTTCGCGGGGCGCACGAGCATGTTGTGGACGGGTGTCCCGCGTGCGTTGTCGAACCAGAAATGCTCGACCGGCGCCAGGTCGAGTGCCGCGGCGCGTGCGACACTGAATTGCGTGAGCCGCTCGTGTCCGCCGCGACGCAGATCGATGCGCACGATTTCGGCGGGATTGATCGAACTTTCGAAGCTGGCGAGCAGCAGCGGCTGGCGCGCGTGTGTCGCACCGGAGAGTCCGGTGTAGATCCCCATGTCCATGTCGAAGACCAGCCGCGGCTGGCCTGTGCGCAGGTCGGCGCGATAAAGCTTCACGTGGCCCGCGTCGTCGGCAGTCATGTACACCTCACGACCATCGGGTGAGACGGTGTACTCCAGCACCGCTCGGGCATCTGGCAACATCACCTCGGTTCCGGGCGTGGCGTCGGGCCAGTCGAGGCGCACCAGGCGCGCGGCGTTGTACACCCGGTCG
>JBGTIC010000092.1:0-3457 GCA_041745895.1 Gammaproteobacteria bacterium | reverse complement strand
GGTCGCACGCCGCATCGATTCGCGTCGTCCGGCCGCCTACCTGGTGCAGCGCGCCTGGTTCGGCGGGCTTGAGTTTTTCGTCGATGAGCGCGTGCTGGTGCCGCGGTCTCCGCTGGCGGAGTTCCTGCACGACGGTGGCATGCCGTGGCTGGATCCGGATAGGGTTGAGCGGGTGCTCGACCTTGGCACCGGTTCGGGTTGCCTGGCAGTGGCCGCAGCCATGGCTTTCCCGGACGCGCAGGTCGATGCGCTGGATATCTCTGCGCCGGCGCTGCAGGTGGCGGCGATCAACGTCCGTCGCCATGAACTCGAGGCGCGCGTGCGCCTGCTGCACTCCGATCACTTCTCGGCACTCGACACCGAACGCTACGACCTGATCATCTCCAACCCGCCCTATATCCCCGAGGCCAGCATGGACGCATTGCCTCGTGAGTATGCTCACGAGCCGCGCCTGGCACTGGTCGCAGGGCGCGACGGGCTGGATTCGGTGCGCACGATCCTGCAACATGCCAGGTTGTTTCTGAAACCCGATGGCATCCTGGTGGTGGAGGTCGGTGAGGTCGAGTCTGCGGTCGCAGCCGCATGGCCGGAACTGCCCTTCGTCTGGCTCGAATTCGCCCATGGCGGCGCCGGGGTGTTCGTGCTCACTGCCGAGGCGCTGGCGACGCTGCCGGCTCCCGGAGCCTGATCGACATGTCTGGCAACACCTTCGGCAAGCTGTTTACCGTGACCACCTTCGGGGAGAGTCATGGTCCGGCGCTAGGCGCCATTGTCGATGGCTGCCCGCCAGGGCTGCTGCTTGAAACCGGCGATATCCAGCATGACCTCGAGCGGCGCAGGCCCGGTCGCTCGCGGCATGTCACCCAGCGGCGCGAGCCCGATGCGGTGCGCATCCTCTCCGGCGTCTTCGAGGGGCGGACCACCGGTACGCCCATCGGTCTGCTGGTGGAGAATGCCGATCAGCGTTCGCGCGACTATGAAAAGATCCGGGATCGCTTCAGGCCCGGGCACGCCGATTATGCGTACCAGCAGAAGTATGGCCTGCGCGACTACCGCGGGGGCGGGCGCGCTTCGGCGCGCGAGACGGTGATGCGCGTGGCGGCCGGTGCGATTGCGCGAAAGTACCTGCGTGAGCGACTCGGCGTGGAGATCCGCGGTCACCTCTCCGCACTGGGCGCGCTCGAGCTTGCCTGTGTCGATCCCTCGATCGTCGATGACAATCCGTTTTTCTGTGCCGACCCGTCGCGTCTCGAGGAACTCGAGCGCTTCATGACCGAGCTGCGGCGTGACGGCGATTCGATCGGCGCCCGCGTCACGGTAGTGGCCACTGGGATGCCTGCGGGCCTTGGTGAACCGGTCTTCGACAAGCTCGATGCCGACATCGCGCACGCGATGATGAGCATCAACGCCGTCAAGGGCGTGGAGATCGGCGATGGTTTCCGCTGTGTGGCGCAGCGTGGCTCCGAGCACCGTGATGAACTCACGCCCGAGGGGTTCGTCAAGAACTCTGCCGGCGGTACGCTGGGAGGGATCTCCTCAGGCCAGGACCTGGTCGTGAGCATCGCGCTGAAGCCGACCTCCAGCATTCACCTTTCCGGGCGCACCATCGATGAGCAGGGCGAAGCGGTCGATATCCGTACCACCGGGCGCCATGACCCCTGCGTGGGCCTGCGCGCAACGCCGATCGCAGAGGCGATGCTGGCACTGACGCTGCTCGATCACTATCTGCGGCATCGCGGCCAGAACGCCGATGTCACCGCTGCGACACCGCCGATCCCGGCAGCCACACCGCAGGCCGGGCGCTGAACGCCCGTTGCCGCGCATTCATCCCCCAGTACACCAGGGAGCCTCATGAGCAAGACTGTAGATGTAGCGGTCGTCGGCGCCACCGGACTGGTGGGCGAGACGATTCTTGCCATTCTCGAGCAGCGCGATTTCCCGATCGGCACGCTCTACCCCCTTGCCAGCGAGCGTTCGGCGGGTACTACCCTGCGTTTTCGCGGCAAGAGCGTTACCGTAGGCAACCTCGCCGAATTCGACTTCTCCCGAGCCCAGGTCGGGCTGTTTTCGGCTGGTGGCTCGGTATCGGCGCAATATGCCCCGGTCGCGGCGGCGGCAGGCTGTGTCGTCATCGACAACACCTCGCATTTTCGCACGGACCCGCAGATCCCGCTGGTCGTGCCCGAATGCAATCCCGCGCGCATCGGCGACTATCGAAGTCGCGGCATCATCGCCAACCCCAACTGCTCCACTATCCAGATGGTCGTGGCCCTCAAGCCGATCCATGCGGCGGTGGGTATCGCGCGCATCAACGTCGCGACCTACCAGTCCGTGTCCGGCGCCGGGCGCACCGCGGTGGAGACGCTGGCCGGTCAGACCGCCGAACTGCTCAACGGCCGGCCGCTGTCGCTCAAAGGCCCCGCCAAGCAGAACGCCTTCAATGCCGTGCCGCACATCGACGTCTTCATGGACAATGGCTACACGCGCGAGGAAATGAAGATGGTCTGGGAGACGCGCAGGATCCTTGAAGACGACAGCATTGCCGTGAACCCCACCGCTGTGCGCGTGCCGGTGTTTTTCGGGCACTCCGAGGCGATACACATCGAGACCCGGGAGAAGATCAGCGTGAAACAGGTGCGCGAGCTGCTTCAGGCGGCCCCCGGGGTCGAGTTGCTTGACGGACGCGAGACCGGCGCCTACCCCACAGCGGTCACCGAGGCGGCCGGCCACGATGCGGTGTTCGTGGGACGAATTCGCGAGGACCTGAGCCACCCTCGGGGCCTGTGTCTGTGGGTCGTGGCGGACAATATCCGCAAGGGCGCTGCGCTCAACAGCGTGCAGATTGCTGAAATTCTGGTACAAGAGTACTTGTAAACGCTGCAGGTCACGGTATTGTGCGCGGATAATGTAATATTCTTAGAAAGTTACAGGGTCTTTCGCGACCTGTTCAAACCTAGGGCACGATGGTTCAAGTGACGAGCCGGCGCAGCGGGACGGGAGACATAATGTCAAGATCATTCGCCGGGTGGGCAGTGGCAGGGCTGCTGATGTTCCCACTTCATGCTCTGGCGCTGGGACTGGGCAGCATCGATCTGCGCTCCGGACTGGGTCAGCCCCTGGATGCCGAAGTCGCGCTGACGTCGGCAACTGCCGAGGATCTGGCCTCGCTGCGTATCGAGGTCGCCTCGCGCGAAGCCTTCGACCGCTATGGCCTTGAGCGGCCGGCATTTCTCGACGGCCTGCGCTTCGAGGTCTCCACCCGCAGCGGCGGCACGCCGGTGGTGCGCATCAGCTCCATGCAGCCGATACGTGAGCCTTTCGTGACTTTTCTGCTCGAGGCGCGCTGGGCGCGTGGGCGGCTGCTGCGCGAGTACACCGTGCTGCTGGATCCGCCGCTCTACGGGTCCGCCATCAGCACTGCCACGAGGCGTGCCGTGGCGACCGTCGCGGCCCCGCC
>JBGTIC010000091.1:0-6012 GCA_041745895.1 Gammaproteobacteria bacterium | reverse complement strand
GGCCGACAGCAAGACGGCCAGGCTCGCGCCATAAACGCCCAACACGGGCACAAGCCCTGCCAGCACACTGTCAGCCTGCGCGTAGCCCAGCGCCAGCCAGCCGAACCCCGTGAACAGCCAGCCGCGCAGCCACTCGATCAGCACCCAGGCACCGGGCAGCACCAGCAGCCAGCGTGACAGGCCCGGGGATGGCGCTATTCGCGTGACCAGCCAGCCCAGCAGCGCGAAGTACAGCGCCATCACGAACACCAGCAGCAACATCAGCAATACCGCAAGCAGCAGCGGTGCCTGACCGAACACATGGATGCTGATGTAGAGCCAGTAGGTGCCCATCAGGAAGTGCCCGATGCCGAAACACAATCCCGCGCGCGCGGCCCGACGCGGCGACATACCCTCCCAGAGCCAGAAGAGGGCAGCCAGCAGCAACGGCGACAGCCACCAGAGGTGGAAAGGCGCGAAGGCCAGGGGCATTGCCGCACCCAGCGCGAACGCCGTCAGACCTGCATGGTCGCGAACGACCGAGCCCAGGCGGGCACGCAGCGTCACGGGCAGGGTCTCCGTCGTCAGCCGTCGACGGATTCGTCGACAGCCGGCGTGACATGCAGGGTGTCGATGCGCCGGCGATCGGCGCGCAGCACGCGAAACTGCATTCCGGTGAGCTGTACCGCATCACCGCGGCGCGGCATGCGACCCAGGGCATGGATCACCAGTCCACCGATGGTGTCGTACTCATCGTCGGGCAGCGTGCAGCCGAAATGCTCGTTGAAATCCTCGACGCGAGTCAGCGCACGCACGGTATAGCCGCCCTTGTCATCGGCCTGAATGTCGTTCTCGTCGTCGGGATCGTGTTCGTCGTCGATGTCACCGACGATCTCCTCGAGCACATCCTCGATGGTCAGCAGGCCTGCCACACCGCCGTACTCGTCTACCACGATGGCAATATGATTGTGGCTTTCGCGAAACTCGTTGAGCAGGGTATTCAGGCGCTTGCTCTCGGGAATGAACACCGCCGGACGCATCAGCTTGTGCGCCTCGACACTGCTGGGGTTGCCGTTGGCATACATGCGCAACAGGTCCTTGGCCAGCAGGATCCCGAGCACCTCGTCACGGTCCTCACCGATCACCGGGAAGCGTGAATGCCCGGACGAGATGATGGTCTCGAGCCATATGGCGGGCTCTTCATCGTGATCCAGCACCACCATCTGCGAGCGCGGGATCATCACGTCGCGGACCTGCTCCTCGGACACACGCAACACGCCATGCAGCATCAGTTGCTCGCCGGCCTCGAGCAGCCCCTTGTTGCGCGCCTCGGCGATCATCGCGATCACATCTTCGCGGCTCTGCAGTTCTCCGGACCAGGCGCGCGCCAGGCGCGACCACCATCCCTTGCCTGCAGAGCCGGTGGTACTGGGAGGTTGATCTTCACTCATGAGTCGATTCATCCGTCTTCAAGTTCAGTTGTGTGTTCGACACCAGCGTCACGCTCGACATAGGGGTCGGGAATGTTCATTCGGGCAAGCAGCTCGCGCTCGAGAGTCTCCATGCGTTGCGCCGCGCCGGTCTCCTCGTGATCAAGCCCAAGCAGGTGCAGCGTGCCATGCACGACCAGGTGCGCCCAGTGATGCAGCTCGGGCTTGCCCTGGGCCTGCGCCTCGCGTCTCAGCACCGGCGCGCACAGCACGAGATCGCCCAGATGGCGCGGCATACCGGGCATGTCAGGCATATTGCCGGCCGGAAATGACAGTACGTTGGTGGCGCCCTGCCGACCTCGCCAACGGCGGTTCAGCGCTGCCCCCTCCGGTCCGTCGACGATGCGAATAGCCGCCTCGCCGTCGACCACCCCGAACTCATCGGTGGCCAGACACAGCCAGCGACGAAACTGCGCGCGCGAGGGCACGCCGTCCACGCCGGCCGCCACGTCGATATCCACGGTCACGCTCACCAGGCCTCACGGACGCTTGCGTGCGACCGGCGCAGATACCGGCGTGGCGACCGGCTCCTGCGCCGAGAAACTCTCGTAGGCCTGCACGATGGTCTGCACCAGCGGATGGCGCACGACATCCCGGGCGGTGAAATACGAAAAAGCGATGTCGTCGATGCCTTCGAGCACGCGAATGGCCTGGGAAAGGCCGGACGCCTGCCCGCGCGGCAAGTCGGTCTGGGTGATGTCACCGGTGACCACGGCGCGTGAACCGAAGCCGATACGGGTGAGGAACATTTTCATCTGCTCGGCACTGGTGTTCTGCGCCTCGTCGAGGATCACGAACGCGTCATTGAGCGAGCGGCCGCGCATGAAGGCCAGCGGCGCGACCTCGATGACATTTCTCTCGATCAGTCGCGCCACGCGCTCGAAACCCATGGTGTCATACAGCGCGTCATACATGGGTCGCAGGTAGGGGTCGACCTTCTGCGACATGTCGCCGGGCAGAAAACCCAGGCGCTCACCGGCCTCCACAGCAGGGCGCACCAGCACGATGCGTCGCACCGCCTCGGCCTCCAGCGCCTCGACCGCGCAGGCCACCGCCAGGTAGGTCTTGCCAGTACCCGCAGGTCCTATGCCAAACGTCAGATCGTGGCTGCGGATGCTGCTGATGTAGCCGACCTGATTGCCGCCGCGCGCGCGCAGCACGCGTCGACGTGTCCGGATCACCGCAGGGTCCGTATCGCTGACCGCGACCACTGGCGCCGGCTCCATGCCCGTCTCCTGCAGACACATGTGTACGCGCTCCGGGTCGATCCGCTCGTGAGCGCTCAGGGCGAACAAGCGCTGCAGCACCTGTGCGCCCGCCGCCATCGCCGCCTCCGGGCCGCTCAACACGAAGCGGTTGCCGCGGTTGCTGATGCTCACGCCCAGCCTGCGCTCGATCTGGCGCAGGTGCTCGTCGAACTGCCCGCCCAGGTTGGCCAGGCGCTGGTTGTCGGCAGGTTCGAGCAGGACTTCGCGAAGATTTTCGGCTGCGTTCAAAAGGACAAGTGCTCAGGCTACGTGGCGGGCGCGCGGCGGCGCATGGATACGCCCGCGCAGGGAATTGGGCAGGGCCTCGGTGATTTCCACATCGACGAACTCACCCAGCCAGGCCGGATCGGCGTCGAGATTGACCCAGCGGTTGTTCTCGGTGCGCCCGGCGAGCTGGCGCGGATCCTTTTTGGACGGCCGCTCCAGCAGCACGCGCTGGACGCTGCCGATCATCGACTCACTGATCTGCCGGGCGTGCTGGTTGATGCGCGCCTGCAGCAGGCCAAGGCGCTGGCGCTTCACCTGATCGGGCACCTGATCGGGAAAACTTGCCGCCGGCGTGCCTGGACGCGTGCTGTAGGCAAAGCTGAAGGACTGGTCGAAACCCACGTCTTCGATCAGCTTCATGGTGGCCGCGAAATCCTCGTCGGTCTCCCCGGGAAAACCGATGATGAAATCAGAGGAGATGCAGATGTCAGGACGCGCTGCGCGCAGGCGACGGATCTTCTGACGATACTCCATGGCCGTGTGCCCACGCT
This sequence comes from Gammaproteobacteria bacterium, assembly GCA_041745895.1. Classification (GTDB taxonomy): domain Bacteria; phylum Pseudomonadota; class Gammaproteobacteria; order Steroidobacterales; family PWYM01; genus PWYM01. Next base: position 2,517 of record JBGTIC010000091.1, on the reverse strand, counting down.
TCATGCGTGCCAGCACCCGATCCGAACCGCTCTGCACGGGCAGATGCAGGAAGTTCGCAAGCTTGGGCACCTGCGCGTAGGCCTGGATCAGCGCGTCGGTGAATTCCAGCGGATGCGAGGTCGTGAAGCGGATGCGCTCGATGCCCTCGATGGCGGCAACGTAATGGATCAGTGTGGCCAGATCAGCCAGCGTACCGTCGTGCATCGGCCCCTGGTAGGCATTCACATTCTGGCCCAGCAGCGTGACCTCGCACACGCCCTGGGCTGCGAGCTGGACGATCTCGACGATGACATCATCGAAGGGCCGGCTGACTTCCTCACCGCGCGTGTAGGGGACGACGCAGAAGGAGCAGTACTTGCTGCAGCCTTCCATGATCGATACGAACGCACACGGGCCTTCCGCACGCGGCTCGGGCAGGCGATCAAACTTTTCGATCTCCGGGAAGCTCACGTCGATGGCCGCACCCCTTCCGGCGAGAACCTGTTCGAGCATCTCGGGCAGTCGATGCAGGGTCTGCGGGCCAAACACCATGTCCACGAACGGCGCACGCTCGCGAATGGCGCTGCCTTCCTGACTTGCCACGCAGCCGCCCACGCCGATGACCATTGCGGGACGGGTCTGCTTGAGCTCGCGCCAGCGACCCAGCAGCGAGAAGACCTTCTCCTGAGCCTTTTCGCGCACCGAGCAGGTGTTGAGCAGCAGGACATCGGCCTCGTCGGGGCTGGGTGTGAGCTCGAGGCCGTGAGATTCGCGCAGCACATCCGCCATCTTGTCCGAGTCGTACTCGTTCATCTGGCAGCCGAACGTCTGCACATACAGCTTGTTGGGCATGAGGTTTACGGCAGGGCCGCGCTGACTCCGTATCTCTGGCAACTTCCGAACCGCGTAGTCTAGCAGCACGGAGCGCCCTTGAGAACGTCCGGCAGCCACCTCAGCCGGCGCTGCCGTAATCCGGAAACCCCCTTATCAGTCAGAGGGTTAGAAGGCAGGCTAGAAGGGGATCTCGTCATCGAAACCCTCGTCGAACGGTGGCCCGCCATCGCTGTCGCCCGCCGCGACTGCCTGCTTGGGCTCGCTGCGGCTGCCACTGCCGCCCCGGCTGCCGCCGCCCATGTCACCACCCCGCCCGCCGAGCATCTGCATCTCGTTGGCGACGATTTCGGTGGTATAGCGATCCTGGCCGTCCTGGCCCTGCCACTTGCGGGTGCGCAGCGCGCCTTCGATGTAGACCTGCGAGCCCTTGCGCAGGTATTCGGCGGCGATCTCCGCGACCTTGCCGAAGAACACCACGCGGTGCCACTCGGTGCGCTCCTGCTGCTCGCCGGTCTGCTTGTCCTTCCAGCTCTCGGAGGTGGCGATACGGATGTTCGTAACCGCCGCGCCGCTGGGCATGTAGCGTGTTTCCGGGTCCACGCCGAGGTTGCCGACGAGAATGACCTTGTTGATTCCGCGTGCCATGAAACTGTTCTCCCCTGCGCGCAGCGCCGGCCGCCGCCTGCTGCGCTGTTGTCATGAGTCTGCCTTTGCGAGAGCCATTGTACGGGAGCGCCCGACGATGCACACGATGAGAATCCCGGCGGACTTTGGCATTTGGCAGCCCCTCGGGCCGCGTCCGAGCGTAGCCTGCGAGGCGTATTTACCCGCCGCGGCGTTCGCGCAACAGCAGTGCCCCGACAGCACTGGCGCAGGCGGCGGCGGTGAACACGCCCTCAGCACCCCAGGTCCCCAGCAGCAGACCGCCCAACAGTCCGCCCAGGAAAGCCCCCAGAAACTGGGCGGCGCCGAACAGCCCCAGCGCCGCCCCCCGCAGGCCCGCCGCCGCGATCTGGCTGAGCATCGCCGGCAGGCGAGCCTCCAGATAGTTGAACCCGGCGAAAAACAGCGTGATCGCGAAGACCATCCCCGGCACACCGGTCAGCCCGTTGGCCAGCCACAGCTGGGCCACCACCAGCAGGCCGAAACCGATCATGGGCAATTCCCGGCGCGGGCGCGCGCCATCGCTGGCAAGGATCATCGGTACGGCGATCGCCAGCGACAGCACCAGTGCAGCAAGGTAAAGCAGGCCATGCTGCGAGAGCGGCAGCACCAGCTCATCGCGCAGCACTCCCGGCAAGGTGACGAAAGTGGCGGTCAACACCATGTGCAGCAGCCCGATGCCCAGATTCAGGCGCAGCAGCGACCAGTCCCGCAACACCATGAGCCAGCCACCGCGCAGCGAAGGCGTCGTCGGCGCCCCGCCCGGCAGCCCCAGCAATACCGTGACCAGGGCTATACCGCCCAACAGCGCCGCGAACCAGAACAGACCCTGCACGCCGATCCACGCAGCCAGCGGCGGTGCCGCCGCAAACGCCAGAATGAACGCCACCCCCATGGTGGCGCCCACCAGGGCCATGGCGCGGGTGCGCACCTCGTTGCGGGTGAAATCGGCGAGGCTGGCGCTCAGTGCGCCGGAAATCGCCCCGGCGCCCTGCAACGCCCGTCCCGCGATGATGCCGAAAATGCCCGGCGAGACGGCC
>JBGTIC010000090.1:0-3222 GCA_041745895.1 Gammaproteobacteria bacterium | reverse complement strand
CCTCGCGCGCCAGCAGCCCGAGCGCTTGGGCCTCATCAGCGGCGCGGTGGAGCGGATAGCGCTCTCCGGCACTGGTGGTGAGCGTACCCACCAGTGCATCGTCCGTACTGAGCACGAGCATGGCCACGGTGCTCGCGTCGAGCAGCGCGTGCACGCCAGAAGCTCCCAGGCGGCTGTCGTCGTCGCCGGGCATCGAGCCGGACAGCTTCGCCTGAACGGCCAGATCGAGGGTTTCGGTGAATTCGCTGAGCGGGCAGGGTTTGTTCAGGACGCAGAACACATTGGGGTCATTGACCGCGGACGCAGTGGCGACAGTATCGTCGGGGTCAGCCATGACCACGCTCAGCGTACCCGGAGAGCACTCGGCGAGCTCGCGCAGCAGCTGGCGCGAGGACATTCCGCTCAGGCGATGATCCGTCACCAGCACGTCCACCTGCTCGCTGGCCGCAATCTTCAGGGCCTCCGCGGGTCCAGCAGCGAACTGCAGCCGAAAGCGCTCCGCCAGCGCGGCCTGCAGCGCATCACGGCTTTTCTGTTCGCCATTGATCACGAGCAGACTGGCGCGCTGCGCTGATCCGCGAGCCTCACTCACGATGGCTGTTTCCCGATCCACTGGCGCTCACCTGGGCTGCGGCAGGCGGCCACAGGTGCAGCCGCCGGGCCTGGACAAGTAGGCAGTATAGGAAAGCCGCGCACGAAGCGTCTCCCGATATGCGCAATCTGTGACTGCTGTCTCAAATTAGCGACAGTCCTCCAATCATAGCAGCAGAGGGGATCCGCCTCCTTCACGGCTCGGTAACCCTCGCACCAGCGGCACGAATTCGAATCTGACCTCCCCTGCCACACGTAGAGGTGGATGACGTCGCCCATGACGTCCAGGGATCGATCGATACATTTTCAGCTTCATATATCAGTCTCAAGGAGAGATGACCATGAACATCACACGCGCAGTCCTGGCCACCGCGGCCGCAAGTCTCGCCCTCGTCGGCAGCGTCGCCACCGCGGGCAATCACGGCAGCCATACCAAGCATGGCAGCGACATCGTCGATACCGCCGTTGCGGCAGGCGCCTTCAAGACGCTGGTGGCAGCGGTGCAGGCCGCCGGTCTTGTCGACACGCTCAAGGGTGAGGGTCCGTTCACCGTCTTTGCGCCGACCGACGAGGCCTTCGCTGCGCTGCCGGCCGGCACGGTGGAGAGTCTGCTGCTGCCTGAGAACCGTGATCAGCTCGTCGCAATCCTGACCTACCATGTCGTGGCCGGCAAGGTGACCGCAGCCGATGTGGTCAACGTAAGCTCGGCGGAAACCGTCAACGGCGCGAGCATCTCGGTCACCGTGAACAACGGCTCGGTGAAAATCGACGATGCTACCGTCGTTCAGGCCGATGTCATGGCCAGCAACGGTGTGATCCACGTCATCGACCAGGTCATCATGCCGTAAGGCAGATCGCGTCAGCAGCCGACCTTGACTCGGCGTCCCGCTGCGGCCCCCTCCTGAGGAGGGGGCCGTTTTTTTTTTGGGCCGCCTTCACCGACCCGGATACTGCCTCGGCTACCGCTTCGCTTCAGGTGGCCTCGCGGACAGGCGCGGCGGGCGGCGCCTCATCGACGTGCTCGGCCTCGGCCTCCACCCGTGCTTCCACCCCCATCGTCACCGCCACTGGCGAGACCGCAGGCCGAGCCTGCATCCAGGGACGCTTGATCAGCGCTGCCGGGCGGCGCCGACGGATGCGCCAGCCGGTGTAGATCAGCAGCGTGGTGCTGACCAAGGCAAAGAACCACAGAAAACCACTGGGTCCGATGCCGCCCATCAGCAGCGATACGAGCACCGGGCCCACGGCTGCGCCCATGCCTGAGAGCAACACCAGTGTGCTGCTGGCCGCCACCATCTCCTCGAGCGCCAGCTGATCGTTCAAATGCGAGGCCGCAATGCCATAGACTGGCAGCGTCGTGCCGCCGAGCAGCACCATCGCGGCATAGAACCACCCTGAGCCGGCATGCACGCCGATCGCAAGCGCCGCCGACAGCAAGGCGATGATCGAGGCCAGCACGATGACGCGGCGTCGATCGACGCGGTCGGACAGATAGCCCAGCGGCCACTGCAGCAGCATCGCGCCGATGATCGGCATCGCGACGAAAGACGCGGTCTGGGCAACGCTCAGCCCCACGGCGTTCGCATACACCGCACCCATGCCGAACACCGCCCCCGACGCCAGACCTGAGGCGAGCACGCCGGTGACGGCCATCGGCGATCGCTCGAACACAATGGCAAATCCAAGGCCGACCGGCCGGGCAAAACTTGGCCCCGCGCGCGAACTCAGCACGAGGGGTACCGCTGCCAGCGACACCAGAATCGACACCACCATGAACAGGGTACTGGCCATCGGATCGGCGAGGTTGAGCAGAAACTGACCCACTGCGAGGCCGGCAAAACTGATCATCATGTAGATCGCAAAGATGCGCCCGCGGGTAGCATTGCTCGCCCGATCGTTCAGCCAGCTCTCGGCCACGATATACACGCCGGCAAAGCAGACACCCGACAAGAACCTCAGCACGCCCCACAGCGCGACGTCTACCGCGACCGAGTGCAGCAGGATGATCATCGAGGCCAGGGATGCGAGCGCTGCGAACACGCGAATGTGTCCCACCCTGGCGACCAGATGGTTGGTTGCGAAAGACCCCAGCAGGAACCCGACGTAGTAGGCCGACATCATCAGACCCGTTGCCAGCGTGGGGAAATTCTCCATCGAAGCGCGAAGGCCGAGCAGCGTGCCCTGCAGACCGCCCCCCAGCATGATCAGCGCGAAACCCAGCAGCAGCGGCCAGGTGCTCGACAAGGCGCTGCGCAGGGTCGGGGCGTCGGGGTCTGTGGCAGTCATCACAAAGGGCATCTGTCGTGCATCGAGTTCAAACACGTGGCTTCCGAAAGCAGGCAATGAGGTTACAGCATCGCGCGCATCCGGACCGCGTGCGCGCGGAGTTCGGCATCATCGTGCGCTCCGACATCAAGGGCCGCGGGCTGGGCCGCATACTGCTGGAAAAGCTTATTGGCTACTGCCGCGCGCGCGGCATCGGCGAGCTCATCGGCGAGGTTCTGCAGGACAACCGGCGCATGCTGGCGTTGTCACGCGAGCTGGGATTCGAAATCGGACCTGCGCGGCAGGGGGTGCATGAAGTGCGGCTGCGCACGGGCGACCCGCCCGCGCCGTGAGCGCCGGACAGCC
>JBGTIC010000089.1:0-8431 GCA_041745895.1 Gammaproteobacteria bacterium | reverse complement strand
GATCGCCCAGGCGCAGGCTGCAGAAGCCCCCGCACAGACCGGGCAGGAGCGCGGCGGCTAGCTAACCTGCTGCGTCGGACCCACGACCATTGGCGCCAAACAGGCCGCTGCGCTCGAGCAGCGCATCGTAGCGCGGGTCGCCCCGCAGGCCATCGAACTGCGGGTAGACCTGCAGGTAGATCAGAAATGGATCACCCTTCGCAAACGCGCGATCGAGGAGGTCGAGTGCGGCATCGCGATCGCCCAGGGCAATTTCCACCAGCGCAAGCGCAGCGGGCGAAATGAAAGCCGGCGCCACGCCGTCGATCTCGCCGAGCACGGCTCTGGCCTCGGCAGCGCGGCCAGCCGAGGCATGGGCATGCGCCAGCACGGCCAACCACAATGGCGCGCGGCCACCGACCCGAATGGCATGCTCCAACTCACCGATCGCCTGCACGGGCTGCCCCGACTTGATGTGGGCGATCGCGAGAAACACGCGAGCCAGTGCGAAATTCGGGTCGAGCTCCAGCACGTAGTCGTAGAGGCTCACTGCCGTTTCGAGCTCACCTGCGAACAGATGGGCCGTTGCATAGTCGGTACGCACCACCAGAGACAGCGGCTCGAGCGCCACGGCTCTGGCGAATACCGTCTCCGCCTCCGACATGCGCCCTGTCGCCGCCAGCAGCTGACCCAGCGCATGGTAGCCGTGGGCGCCTCCGGGATTGAGCGCCACGGCTCGTCGCATCGAGGCCTCGGCGGCGATCGGGTCGCGCTGGTAGGTCCATTGCACCAGTCCCAGCACGGCCGCTGCCCCCGCCTGACCGGGATCGATATCCAGCGCACGTTGCGCAGCTTTCAGGGCCTGCGGGAAAGCCTCGTGGGGCGGTATCCCGGCGTACCACACCAGCAGTTGGCGGCTCTCGGCCATGCCCGCCCACGACGCCGCGTGGTCCGGGGCGATCTCCAGCGCACGTGCATACCAGACAAGGCTGCGCTGCAAGCCTTCTGCCGTTCGGCGGCTGGCGGCAAAGCGGCCGTTCAGATAAGCCGTGTGCGCTTCGGCCGGCACCTCGACAGGGGGCGCGATGCGCAGCGGGGCATCGTTTTTTTCTGACGATTGGCCGGGCGAATGAGTGCGCAGATGCGCGCGGATGCCCTGCTCAAGGACGTCGGGGAGACGCTGCACCGTCGCGCGATCGCCGGTATGACGCGCTTGCCACAGGGGCGCGCCGCTATCGCCATCCATCAGGATGGCCTCGAGTGTTATCCGGTCGCCGTCCAGCAGCATCCGGCCATCGAGAACATGGCTGGCGTTGAGCAGCACGGCGATGTTGGCGGTGCCGATGTCAAGCGCCAGGGCATTGCCTACCGAGTCGCGCCCGACCACGTCCACCTCGCCACTGCTGCCCAGGCGTTGCATCAGCGTCTCGGCGATGCCGTGTCGCAGCGCCGCGAGATCAGCCTGAGGTGCCGAGTCGGTAAACGGCAGCACGGCGATACGTGGCAGCACGGTACTGCGGGGGCCCGGCGGGTCGGGCGCGGTGGCAAGTGCGGGCCTGCCGGCATCGCCCGTCGACAATGGCTGTAGCGTGGCAAACCCCAGGCCAGCGCCGATCAGCAGAAGGGCGACGACTATGAAGGACAGCAGCGGTCTTGAGGCCATCACGAAAAAACCCCGCCGTAGCGGGGTCTTCTCCACCTGATGTGCCGCTGCCGATCAGGCAGAAGCAACACCACGACGGCGCCGCGCCAGTCCCAGGCCGAGCAGACCGGCACCGAACAGCGCGAGCATGGCCGGCTCAGGCACCAGGATCACGTTGGACAGGGCCTGGCGGCCAGTGACCGACCAGGTGCCATGGGTGACGCCGTTGAGCTGGAAGCTGATCCAGTCAGGCGAGATCTGCGCGAAGCCGAACACGAACACGATATGCAGGTCGCCGAAATCCACGGCGTTGTCGAAGATGGTGAAGGTACCGCTGGTGCCACCCACGCCGGTGATCTCGAAGAACTCCCCTTCGATACGGCCATTGCGGCCCTCGAGCTTCTCGACCTCGAAGAACCCAAGCGCCTCGAGCGAGTGGTCGACGGGCGTTCCGTGCCGACCGCCACGGGTGCCTGACGGCCCGCACTGCATCGTGCCGTCGCCTTCATCGTAGTTCACCGTGGCGTGACGCTCGTCGCTCGCAACCTCGTTACACGTAATCGCCGCGGCAGTCGCGGTAGTGCCGTAGGCAGCCATGGCAAATGCAAACGCAGCAACAATTCCGTAGCGGGGGCTGAACATGGAGACTGACCTCTGAAGGACGGCGACTTTAATGTAGCATTATGCAAGCAAGTACCATGCCACGGCTGTTTAACTCAATGAATAGCGCAACTTGCCTCGCTCCGCAGACGCATCGCAATGGAGAGAGTGTAAAGCCTTCCGACACAACCCGAGCACCCCGCTCAGGACCGCTCGACTGTGTCCCGTGACGTGCCCAGCTGCAGGGTTTCGGCAGCTGCCAGTGCTTCGGAAAAGTTGACCTGCGCATCCGGCGCGGCCGGCGACCGCCGCGTAAGGCGCCACAAAGCGAACCCGGCCATCACCACGTGCGTCCCGGCTGTGAACGCGAACAGTCCAGCGGCGCCCACCAGTGCCATCAGCACCGAGGCCAGAATGGGCCCGCTGACCGAACCGACCGCCGAGACCAGCAGCAGGCCGCTGCACACCTCGACGAAATCTTCCCGTTCGGCATGATCGTTGGCGTGTGCCACAGCGATCGCGTAGAGCGGGAACGCGCATGCCCCCCACAGGGCCCCCAGCAGATAGACGTAGGCGCCGGTTGTAAAAAAAATCGACAATACGATCGCCACGCCCACCGCCGCCGCGCCGAGGCTGCCCCCCACCAGCACATGGCGGCGATCGATGCGGTCCGACAACCGCCCCAGAGGCCATTGACCCAGCGCCCCGCCGATCACCGTGGCGCTCATGAACAGCGCAATACCTGTGATGTCCAGTCCGCTGACACCGGCGAACACCGGTCCCAGCGCCCAGAACGACCCGTTCGCCAGACCGATGAACAGGCAGCCCAGGAAACCCACCGGGGACGTCGCATACAGGCGGCGGATGCGGATGTGGACCGTCTGCACCGGTGCCGGCTGTGCCGAGCCGCTCAGCGCCACCGGCACTGCCGCCAGCGACACCAGGATCGAGGCGACGGCGAAGAGCGGAAAGTCGGCCGGATCGGCCAGCACCAGCATCAGCTGCCCCAGCGTGATGACGGTGAGATTGATGATCAGGTAGAGCGACAGGATCATGCCGCGCGTCTCGTTGGTCGCGCGCTCGTTGAGCCAGCTCTCGATGATCAGGTAGAGCACAGCAAAGCAGAAACCTGTGAGCGCGCGCATCAGCCACCAGGCCGGTGCCACCAGGATCAGACCATGGACCAGCGGCACGGCCGAGGCCACAGCCGCCATCGCGGTGAAACTGCGGATGTGTCCGACATGTCGCAGCAGATAGGGTCCCAGGATGCAGCCGGCGGCGAAGCCCAGGTAGTACAGCGAGCCCATCAGGCCGATCGACAGCGTGGCGAAATCCTCGAGATTCGCGCGCACCGGCAGCAGCGTGCCCTGCAGACCGTTGCCCATCAGCAGGATCGCAACGGAGAGCAGCAGTGCGGCAACCGGTGCCAGGGCCTTGGTGGGCATGAGTGTGCAGAACCTTGAAGACAGGGATCGCGGGCCGCCACGATACGCCATCATGACGCGCTATGATGAGACTCAGGTTACGTTAGACCATCGGCAGCTGTCGGAGCCGCCTCATGCCCTGAACCTGCACCTCTCCTCATCACCACCGGGTCGATCTGAAGCCGATGCCAGCCGCCACCACCAGACACCGCAGCCACTGGCTGCGCACCACGCTGTTGGGCCTTGGGGGCTTGCTGTTGCTGGTGGCGCTGGGGGCGGTGCTCTGGGCGCTTGATCACATGCGCCCACGCCATGCGCATTTCAGCGAGCGGCACGGCAGCCTCGTAGAGGCCAGCATCGAGCCGGCCGTCGATGAAACGCAAGCGTACTCGAGCATGGCCGTGCGCCTGGTCGCCGACACGGGGCTTGCCGTCGATCTGCGGGTGCTGCGACCTACCCATTCGCCCGGACCGCTGCCGCTGATGGTCGTACTTGGCGGGCACCGTACCGGCCAGGACGCTGTGGATCTGATCGGCGACCCTGGCGACGTGGTGGTTGCCGCCCTGGACTATCCGTATCACGGTCCCACCCGTATCCGCACGCTGGGTGAATTCCTGCGGGCCCTGCGGTTGATGCAGCAGGGCCTGCTGGACACGCCACCGGCCGTGTCGCTGGCACTGGACTGGCTGGCGCAGCAGCCGTGGGTGGATGCCAGCCACAGCGAGCTGGTGGGCGTGAGTCTGGGCACGCCGTTCGTGGCGGTGGCCGGTGCACTGGACGAGCGCTTCAACCGCGTGTGGATCATCCACGGCGGCGCCGGCAATCAGGGCTGGATCGAGTACAACCTCGGCTCGCGTGTGGCCTCGGAGTTCTGGCGCCCGGTGATGGCCCGGCTGCTGCACCTGCTGGCCTACGGCAGCTCCTTCGACACCGAAGACTGGGTGGCGCAGATCGCCCCCAGGCCGCTGGTCGTTGTCGGTGCGACCGACGACGAGCGGCTGCCACGCCACAAGGTCGAGCGACTTTACCGGGCCGCAGGACAGCCGCGCGAGCTGATCTGGACCCAGGGCGCACACGTCGATCCGCGGCGCCCGGAAATCGTGCAGGCGCTGCTGGCGATCGTGCGCGAGCGCATGGAAACACCTGCTGATGGCACGTGAGGTGATCCGGGTCCGCGGGGCCCGCCAGAACAATCTGAAGAATCTGGACCTCGATCTGCCGCTCGGCGAATTCATCGTGGTCACGGGTGTCAGCGGCTCGGGCAAGTCGTCGCTGGCTTTCGACACCATCTATGCCGAAGGCCAGCGGCGCTACGTCGAGACCTTTTCCCCCTACGCGCGTCAGTTCCTCGATCGCATGGACAAACCGGCGGTCGACTCGATCAGCGGCGTACTGCCGGCGATCGCCATCGACCAGACCAATCCGGTGCGCACCTCGCGCTCGACCGTCGGCACGATGACCGAACTCAACGATCATCTGAAGCTGCTGTATGCCCGCGCGGCCACGCTGCATTGCCGCGGGTGCGGCGAGGCGGTGCAGCGCGACACCGCTGAGACGGCCGCGGCGCAGTTACGCGACCGATGGCACGACAGTACCGCGGCCGACGGACCCCGCGTGATCATCGGTTTTGCGATCGACGTGCCCGACAGCGTCAGTGCCGAGGAAGTCGAACAGCTGCTGGCAAAGCGCGGCTATGTGCGCATCCTGGGGCGCGAATCCGGACGTGTGGAAGTCATCCAGGATCGGCTGCGCCTGGGCGCGGACAATGACAGCCGCCTGACCGAGGCACTGGAGGCCGCGCTGCAGCAGGGGGGCGGCCAGGCGTTCGCGGCACGCTTCGATGAGCCGTCACATCGACTGCGCTTTTCCACCGGCCTGCACTGTGCCGCCTGCGACATCGCCTACCGCGACCCGGTGCCCAATCACTTCTCGTTCAACTCACCGCTCGGCGCCTGCGAAACCTGCCGGGGCTTCGGCCGCACGATGGGTATCGACTGGGCGCTGGTGGTGCCCGACCCACGGTTGACGCTCGGCGAGGGGGCCGTGAAGGTGTTCCAGTCCAAGAGCTTCAACGAGTGCCAGCGCGATCTGAAGAAATACGCGCGCAGCGCCAAGGTGGCGATGGACGTCCCCTGGAGCGCACTGGACGAGACCGACCGGCGCTGGGTCCTCGAGGGCGAAGGCGACTTCGACACCGGCAAGTGGTATGGCGTGACGCGTTTCTTCGACTGGCTGGAATCCAAGAGCTACCGCATGCACATCCGCGTGCTGCTGTCGAAGTACCGCGCCTATCACGAATGCCCGGACTGCAAGGGCGCGCGCCTGAAACCGGAATCGCTGTTGTGGCGCCTGCACGGCGATACGGCGCGCCGCGGCTCGCAAGCCGACTCGGCACACGCCGGCCACAACCTGCACGAGCTGACCTGCCTGCCGCTGGCGCGCACGCGCGAGCTGTTCGCGCAACTGCGCTTCAGCGGAGCACTCGACGAGGCCACGGAACAGCTGCTGAGCGAGGTGCGCACGCGCCTGGATTTTCTCTGCGAGGTCGGACTCGGTTACCTGACGCTGGACCGGCAGTCACGCACGCTCTCCGGCGGAGAAGTGCAGCGCATCAATCTGACCACCGCACTGGGTACCTCGCTGGTGAACACGCTGTTCGTGCTCGATGAGCCCAGCATCGGCCTGCATCCGCGTGACATCGGCCGGCTGGTCCAGGTGCTGCACCGCCTGCGCGATGCCGGCAACTCGCTGCTGGTGGTAGAACACGACCCGCAGGTCATGCTCGCGGCTGATCGCGTCATCGATCTCGGGCCGGGGCCGGGTGAACGCGGCGGCGAGATCGTGTTCATGGGCACGCCCAGGCAGCTGCTGCGTTCGCGCGCCTCGCTGACCGGACGCTATCTTCGCGGTGAGCAGACGGTGGCTGCGGCGCCATTCGCTGACACTGCCAGGACAGCCGATGCGCGGGCCATCGAGATCCTCGGGGCACGAGGGCACAACCTGAAAGATATCGATGTGCGCCTGCCGCTGGGGCACATGGTGTGCATCACCGGGGTCAGCGGGTCGGGCAAGTCCACGCTGATGGAGGACATCTGTTATCGCGGCCTGCGCAAGCACAAGGGCAAGCCGGTCGAGGCGCCCGGCGCGCACCGCGAGATCCGCGGTGCCGAACTCATCGATGCCGTGGTGCTGGTCGACCAGAGCCCGATCGGCAAGACCGCGCGCTCCAACCCGGCCAGCTTCGTGGGTGCCTTCACGGCCATCCGCAAGGCCTTCGCCGCCACGCCGCAGGCCAAACAGCGTGAGTACACACCGGGCACCTTCAGTTTCAATTCCGGTGACGGCCGCTGCCCTGGCTGCGGCGGCACCGGCTTCGAGCACGTCGAGATGCAGTTCCTGAGCGACGTCTACCTGCGCTGCCCGGACTGTGACGGCACCCGCTACCGGCCGGAGATTCTCGAGATACGCCTGCTGCTGCCGGGCAGTGACGAGAGCGCCTCGATCGCCGATGTGCTGGCGATGACCGTCGCCGAGGCACTGGCGTTTTTCCACGACGATCTGGAGGTACAACGCAGCCTGCGGCCGCTGGTCGATGTCGGCCTGGCCTACCTGAAACTCGGGCAACCGGTGCCCACCCTGTCGGGTGGCGAGGCGCAGCGCCTGAAGCTCGCCGGCTTTCTTGCCGGCAGTCAGGGCAAGCCCACCGCGCCGGGCGGCACACTGTTCCTGTTTGACGAACCGACCACCGGCCTGCACTTCCAGGACATCGCCACACTGCTCGGCGCCTTCCGCCAGCTGCTCGCGGCCGGGCATTCACTGGCGATCATCGAACACAACCTCGATGTCATTGCCGCATCGGACTGGATCATCGACCTCGGACCCGAGGGCGGCGAAGCCGGTGGTGCACTGGTCGTGGCCGGCGATGCGCAGGCGGTGATCGCCTGCCCGGCCAGCCACACCGGGCGCGCACTGGAGGAATACCGCGAACAACTTGCTGCCGCACGCCAGGGTAATGCTGCGAGTGCGCTGGCCGATACGCAAGGCGACTACAGGCCAGGGGTGAGCACCGATCCGGGCCGCATCGAGATCACGCATGCGCGCGAGCACAACCTGCAAGGGGTGGACATCAGCATCCCGCGCGATGAATTCACCGTGATCACCGGCGTGTCGGGCAGCGGCAAGAGCACGGTGGCCTTCGACATCCTGTTTGCCGAAGGCCAGCGTCGCTACCTGGAATCCCTGAACGCCTATGCGCGCCAGTTCGTGCAGCCGGCGACGCGCCCCGATGTGGATGGCGTAGCCGGCATCCCGCCGACCGTGGCAATCGAGCAGCGCACCAGTCGCGGCGGGCGCAAGAGCACCGTGGCGACGATGACCGAGCTGTGGCACTTCCTGCGCCTGCTGTTCGTAAGGCTGGGCACGCAGTACTGCCCCCGCTGCGACATCCCCATCCAGGCCCAGACGCCAGCTTCCATCGAGGCGCGCGTGTTCAAGCGCTTTCGCAATCAGGAGGTGGATCTGCTCGCGCCGCAGGTGCTCGCGCGCAAGGGCTATTACACCGATCTGGCCAAGTGGGCCGCGGCGCGCGGGTATGCCGAACTTCGCGTGGACGGGGTCATGACGCCCACCGAGCCCTGGCCGCGGCTGGATCGCTTTCACGAGCACGACATCGAGCTGCCGGTGGCGCGCGTGAAAGTCACGCCTGCCAACCGCAAGGCCTTGCGGGCAGGCATCGAGCAGGCGCTGGCGATGGGCCAGGGCAGCCTGCTGGTGGCGGCCTGCGGCA
>JBGTIC010000088.1:0-6272 GCA_041745895.1 Gammaproteobacteria bacterium | reverse complement strand
GCGCGGGGGCAGAGCCTATGTCTTCGTACCGGGCACCTGGCACGGTGGCTGGATGTGGCGCCACCTGCGCCGCCCGTTGTGGCAGGCCGGCCACGAGGTCTACACGCCGACACCGACCGGCGTGGGCGAGCGCAGCCACCTCATCAGTCCCGGCATCGGGCTTGAGACGCATATCCAGGACATCGTCAACGTGATCGAGTACGAAGAGCTCGACGACGTGATCCTTGTCGGCCACAGCTTTGCGGGCATGACCATCACTGGTGTGGCCGATCGTATGCGCGAGCGCATCGGCAGGCTGGTGTTCTTCGACGCGCTTGTGCCCACGCTCGAGCGTCCTGCCGCGATCATGCCCGATGCACAGACCGGCGAGTACCCGGACTGGTGGATCAAGCGCACGCAGGATTTCCGCGATGGCCACATGATGAGCTTCTTCGATCATTACCCGCTGGAAATGCTGGTGCCGGCGGACGACGCCGAAAATCGCGCCTGGCTGCAGCGCAGGATCAGTCACCACCCGGTGCGCCAGTGGACCGACCGGCTGACCCTTCGCAACGGCGGCTGGGAGGGGCTGCCGCGCAGTTACATCCGCTGCACCGGTCAGGCGCACAGTCCATCGAGCGATGCGATGGGTGGGCCTGCACTGAGTGATCCGCGCTGGCAACTCATCGAGTTTCCGTATCCGCGCAATGCGATGATGACGCACCCCGCCGAAACTGCCGAACTGATGCTCGCGTTGGCCTAGCGACGGGTCCCGTGCGACGCGCAGTCCTCATCGCCAATCTTCTCATCGCGCTGTTCATTGCCGGCGTCGTGACGGTACATCAGCGGGCTGACCGTCAGGCGGAACTCAATCAGGCCCATCAGGATGCCGAGAATCTCGCCAGCGTGCTGGCCGGGCACGGCTACCAGACACTCACGTCGCTGGAGCTTGCGCTCAATACCGTCGCCAGTGCCATCGCCACGATGCGTCAACGCGAGACGGCCCCGGGTCTGACGCTAAATGGATTGCTCAGGACACGTCAGGACATGCTGTCGATGAGTGCCGGCATGTTCGTGCTGGACGCCGAGGGCCAGTTGCTGGCGAGTTATCCCGAAGATTTTCGCGTCGATCAGGACATGTCCGATCTGCCTGAGTTTCTTGACCACGTGCAAGGACGTTGCGAGCGCCTGTGCGTCGGGCTTCCTCGCAGGCTCGAGGGCGGCGAGGAGGGTGAACGGTGGGGCGTGACCGTGACACGCCGCGTAGTCGAGTCGGATGGTGAGTTCGGCGGCATCGCCGCAGCGGTGCTGTCGCTGAATTATCTTCTCACGTTCTATGATGCGATCAGGGTCGGCGAGGACGGAGTGCTGGGGTTGTTCAACCTCGATGGCATCCAGATCGCCCGCAGCCCGTTTCGGGAGCAGGCCATCGGCCTGGACCTGGGGGACTCGGCGCTGTTCCGGGCGGTCATCGCCGAGGGCGGGGCCGGTAGTATCGAGGCGCCGTATCGCACGGACGGGGTGCGCCGTATCTCCGCCTACAGGATGCTGCCAGGTGGTGCTGCCATGGTCATCGTCGGGCTGAGTGTGGATGAAGTGCTTGCTCGGTGGTATGAGCGCCGCAACTTTCAGCTGATGATCGTGGCTGCGGCCCTGCTGCTGTTCATGATTGCCTCCTTTCTGATGGTCAGTCATTCGTCGCGGCGGCGCGAGTGGGAAGAACAGCGCGCCGAGCGCATGCGGGTCATGGCGCAGGCCTCCCAGGACCTTGTGCGCGCTGATTCGCTCGCCGCGCTGCTTGACCATGTGGCAGTGGCCGCGCGTCGACTGATCGGTGCCCACCATGCCTCCGTCAGTGTGGTGCGCGACGGCGATTACCGAAAGCGGACCACGGCATTGAGCCTGTCGGATGCCTACTCGCGCTGGAAGGACTATCAGGAGCCGCCCGACGGCTCCGGGCTGTATGAAATGGTATGCGCTGACAATCAGCCGGCGCGCATGACGCGCGACGAACTTCAACAGCATCCCGTATGGCAGTCGCTGCAGCGACAGCAAGGTCCCGCGCCGATGCCAAGTGGCTGGTTGGCGGTGCCGATTGTCAACCAGCATGGTAATACGCTCGGCCTGATCCAGCTGTTCGACAAGCAGCAGGGCCAGTTCAGCGAGCACGACGTCAGCGAGATGGTACAGCTGGCCTCGGTCACCGGCGTTGCCGTCGACAAGCTGCTGGCCACCGAAGCGCGCGACGAGGCGCTAGCGAGAGTGACCTCAGCACGGGAGGATATCGCGCGAATCCTCTCCTCGATCTCTGATGCGATGTATGCCATCGATGAAGAATGGCGGTTCACCTATATGAACGCCGAGGCCGAGCGGGTACTGGGACAAAGCGCCGAATCACTGATCGGGGAGATTATCTGGGACGCACTGCCCAACATGCGCGGCAGTGCGCTGGACGGCGAACTGCGCCGGGCGGTAAAAGAGCGTCGACCGGTTGCCTTCGAGTTCGAGATCCCTGCAGTCCACGTATGGTACAGCGTGCGGGCGTTTCCGCATGCCGGGCGGTTGACGGTTTACTTCCAGGACATCTCCGCGCGTGTGCAGACCGAAGCGCGGCTGCGCCAGGCGCAGAAGATGGATGCGATCGGACAACTCACCGGCGGTGTGGCACACGACTTCAACAACCTGCTGACCGTCATCATCGGCAGTGCGGAGACCCTCACCGAACCCGGTTCTCAGCTTCCCGAGGAGGTGCGCAGCGGCATCGACATGATTCGAACCGCCGGCGTGCGTGCCGCCGAGCTCACACACCGTCTGCTGGCCTTTGCGCGCAAACAGCCACTGGAGCCGCGGGATGTGGATGTCAACGCCCTGGCGTCCGACACGGAAGGCATCCTGCGGCGCACGCTGGGAGAGAATATCGACATCGAAGTGGTGCAAGGCGGAGGACTTTGGAAGGCGGAGGTCGATCCCAACCAGCTGCAGAATGCGCTGCTCAATCTGGCACTCAATGCTCGTGATGCAATGCCCGCGGGCGGCCGCCTGACCATCGAGACGGCGAACACGTCGGTCGACGACGCTTACGGACGCGACAACGACATGCGGGCCGGTCAGTACGTGATGATTGCCGTGTCCGACAACGGCGAGGGCATGTCGAAGGAGGCACTGGCCCGCGCCTTCGAGCCGTTCTTCACGACCAAGGGGGAGGGGCGCGGTTCCGGTCTGGGTCTGCCCATGGTCTATGGCTTCGTGCGCCAGTCACGAGGACAGGTACGCATCTACAGCGAGCTGGGCGAGGGTACGACGGTAAAGATGTACCTGCCTCGCGGCAAGGGTATCGAGCAGAGCAGTTACCGCCCCAGCGCTGTGAGCGCGGTCGACGGTGGCCACGAGCGCATCCTAGTGGTCGAGGACGATCCGCTGGTACGCACCCATGTGGTGAACAGCCTTCAGTCCCTGGGCTACCAGGTCACGGCCTGTGAAACAGGCCGCGAGGTCATCGCACAACTGGCCGGCGGTGAGCCGCCGGATCTGCTGCTCTCCGATGTGATGTTGCCCGGCGGCATGTCCGGCCCGCAGATCGCCGAGGAGGCGGTGAAGATCCATCCGGGCCTGCGTGTGCTGTTCATGTCCGGCTACACTGACAATGCCATTGTGCACCAGGGTCGGCTGGATCGTGGTGTGCATCTGCTCAGCAAGCCATTCCGGCTCGTGGATCTGGCTCGCAAACTGCGCGAGGTTATCGATGCCCCGCGCGACGAGGATGCCGGGCGCAACTAGGCTTTCGGAATGCGCAGCACCTGACCGGGATAGATGCGATCGGGATTGCTGAGCATCGGTTTATTGGCCTCGAAGATCACCGGAAATTTGTTGGCACTGCCGTAAAACTCGCGCGCGATCTTGGAGAGCGTATCTCCGGATTTCACCGTGTAGAACTGAGAATTCGGCGCTTCCGAGGCGTCAGGCTCCGGCGCCTCGGCAACGGTGGTGGGTGCTGCGGTCCGGCCCGCGGGGGCGCCGATCTTGATGCGATCCTCGACGCTCTCCACACCCTTGATGTTGCCCGCAGCGACAATCGCCTTTTCCTTGTCCTGCAGCGTCTGCGCATAGCCGATGAGGGAGACTTTTTTCTCCGCATCGTTGGCCACTACCGTGAAGGGTTTGATATTCAGACCCAGTCCGAGGATATGCTCGCGGACCTTGTTTTCGTCGATGGTCTTGCCGCCGAAAAGCTTATCGCCGGCAGTGGAGATGAATTTGAACAGACTCATGGCAGGAACTCCTTGTGCGGGAGCCTGAATATAGCCGAGTTGCTCGATGTGTGCTCGGGCGGCAGGGTGCCGCGCCGAAGGGAAGTGGTGGGCGATGCTGGGATTGAACCAGCGACCCCTGCCGTGTGAAGGCAGTGCTCTCCCGCTGAGCTAATCGCCCGATCTTTTAGTCTGGCCCGCGAATATAAAGACTGCGTCGAGTGCGGTCAATGTCGGCCCTTCGGACCGGCCCGTCAGCCCAACGTGACCAGGTAGTTAAGGGCCCTGTCGATGCGCTTCAGCGCTCGTTCGCGGCCCACGAGTACCAGCGTCGTGCCGATGCCCGGCGAGGCTGCCTGGCCCACCAGCGCGACGCGCAGCGGCTGGGCCACCTTGCCCATTTTCAGTGCCAGTGTCTCGGCCACGGCCTCAACCGCCGCCTGAGTGTCCTGCTCGGTCCAATCCGGCACCTGCGCAAGGGCTTCACGCAGCGCAGTCAAGGGTTCGCTGGCGGCCGCGCGCAGATGCTGCTTCGCGGACTTGTCGTCGTAGGCCTCGAACTCTTCGTAATAGCAGTGCGCCCGCTCGGCGATCTCCTGCATCGTCTGGCCGCGTTCCTTCAGGGCGACGACGGTGTACTCGAGCGGTGGGCCGTCGTTCGGATCCAGGCCCTGGCGGCGCAGTTGCTCAGCCAGCAGCGGGGCAAGCCGCGCCGGTTCGGCGGCCATGATGTGCTGGTGATTGACCCACTTGAGCTTCTCGAAGTTGAACGTCGAGGCCGCCGCATTGACCGCGTCGAGATCAAACAGCGCGGTCATCTCCTCGATCGAGAAGATCTCCTGGTCGCCGTGCGACCAGCCCAGCCGTACCAGATAGTTCAGCAATGCTTCCGGCAGAAAACCCATGTCGCGGTAGTCGAGCACGTTGATCGCACCATGGCGCTTCGAGAGCTTGGTGCCGTCTGTACCGTTGATCATCGGCAGGTGCGCATAGCGCGGTGCCGGATGACCAAGGGCTGCGAGCATGTTGATCTGTCGCGGCGTGTTGTTGAGATGATCATCACCGCGGATGACGTGCGTGACAGCCATGTCGGCATCATCGACGATTACCGTGAAGTTATAGGTCGGTGTGCCGTCCGAGCGCGCGATGATCAGATCATCGAGCTCGCTGTTGTCGAACACCACGGTGCCGCGCACCGCGTCATCCACGATGACCTGGCCGTCGAGTGGATTCTTGAAACGGATGACAGGGTCCACACCGGCACGAGGATCGCCGCCGTTGCGGTAGCGTCCGTCGTATCGCGGTTTGCCGCCGCGCGCCATGGCCTCGGCGCGCATGGTCTCGAGTTCCTCGCGCGTACAGTAGCAGCGGTAGGCCTTGCCCTGCGCCAACCACTGCTCGATGACCTCCCCGTACCGTTCGAAACGCCGGCTTTGATAGAACGGGCCTTCTTCGTGCGCCAGCCCCAACCAGGCCATGCCATCGAGAATGGCGTCCACCGAGGCCTGGTTAGAGCGCTCGCGGTCGGTATCTTCGATACGCAGGATAAAGTCCCCGCCCTGGCGCCGGGCGTACAGCCAGCAGAACAGGGCGGTGCGGACGCTGCCAATGTGCAGTACGCCCGTGGGGCTTGGGGCGAAGCGGGTACGGACGGTCATGGTGTTCCTGCGAGGGCAAAGCGTTCCATTATAGCCGGCGCGATCGCAGGCAGGCTGCGGTGCTGACGCTTGCGATCGGCATCAGCGAACGTACGGCTGCTGCTGACCCTCAGCGCATCTCCACCCTCTCGCGCGCTTCGGCCGACCGGCCGCCATCCTCGAACCAGCGTATCAACACCTCGCCGCCCGCGACCGGCGCCAGCTGCAGGCGCAGGAACGGATTGGCCGACACTGCAGAAAACAGCTCCGCCTCGAAAGCCGGCGTGTCAGCATAGTCGATCGCCACACGCTCGATCAGTCGCCGCGCTACCGGTGTGCCGTCGGCGCCCTCGCGCAGGCCGGTTTCCATCGGGTGGGTGATCATCGCGAGCAGTTCACCGCTTTGTCC
>JBGTIC010000087.1:0-4564 GCA_041745895.1 Gammaproteobacteria bacterium | reverse complement strand
AGCGATTCAAGCCTGCTGCGCGGCAGCTGTCCGGATGCCACGAGCAGGGCGGCGGCGATCGGCAGGTCGAAGCGCCCGCCTTCCTTGGGCAGCTCGGCCGGCCCCAGGTGCACGATGATGCGTCCGCTCGGCCAGGTGAATTTGCAGGTTGCCAGCGCCGCACGCACCCGGTCGCGCGCCTCGCGCACGGCCGTTTCCGGCAAGCCCACAATGCTGAAAGCCGGCAGACCACCGCCGCAATGCGCCTCGACGGTGACCTCCGGTGCGCTGACCCCCAGCTGTGCGCGACTGTGGACGATCGCCAGTCCCAAGCCCGTCCTCCCGCTGTCTCAGCCGACAGACTAGACTGGGACGCACGCACCGAGCCAGCAGCGAAACCGCCGGGAGTGCGGGATTAACCGAAGGCCGTCGGGCTGGTCGGGTCAGCCGCCGCCTGGCGGGGGCACGGACCGCTCAGTGCGTGCAGGCTGCGCGCCCTCGAGTTCTGCCAAACGTGCTTCGAGCGCTTCGAGCTTCTCGCGGGTGCGCGCGAGCACGCCGGTCTGGATCTCGAATTCCTCCCGGGTCACCAGGTCCATGCGACTGAAGCCGGACTGCAGCAGACTGCGGAAGTTCTTCTCGAGGTCGGCGCCGGCCGCGCGAACGCCCTCGGGGACCGACTCGGCGAGTCGACGCGCAAGCTCATCCAGACTGTTGCGATTCATACAGACTCATTCCGTTGCTTGGTGGATGGCGCTGCCATGGGTCGAGTGTACTCGCTGGCGCGCCGCGACGCCCATGCACACTCCCGGCGCACGCCCCCAAATATCGCAGCCAGCACCCGAGCCTGCACCGATCCGGTGCACTGCCACGCAGCGCTCGGTGCCCACATGCCCCGACCGAACGTGCCAAGTAATTGCTGCGACGACAAAAAATCTTCCTGGGCCGCGACTTGGCACGGTTCTGGCTTTGTCGGGGGTCCAGGGCCCGGTGGGTCCGGGCCGTTGGGGGACGGTTATCAAATGCTTAAGGAGCCAATGACAATGAGAAACAGCGTGATTGCGGGGTTGGTGGGGAGCGTGGCGCTGATGCCGCTGCTGGCGAGCACGGCCAGCGCGGAAGTCACCGCGAATGTCGGCTGGGTAAGCGAGTACTACTACCGCGGCCTGCCACAGAAGACCTCATCGGCCAGTGCCGGTCTGGACTTCGAGTCCTCCGGCTTCTACCTGGGCACCTGGGCCGCGGACGTCGGTGACGGCGCAGAAGTGGATCTCTACGGCGGCTACATGTGGGAGAGCGGCGACTTCAGCCTCGGGCTAGGCGCGACCGGCTACTTCTACACCGGGGATTTCGACGACACCTACCAGGAGATCAACCTCTACGCCGGCTACGGCCCGATCAGTGCGGAGTTCTCGATCGGCGAGTACGACAACTTCGGCGGCCCGAAGCTCGACTACACCTTCTATGCGATCACCGCAGAGCACAACGGCTTCTACGGCACCTTCGGCGGATTCGGCAAGGACTTCGAGGGCACCTACGCCGAGGCCGGCTACGGCTTCGAGGTCGCAGGCCTCGACATGAGCATCGCGTGGGTTTGGAGCAGCAAGAAGCTGCTGGGCGATACCAGCGACGACAACACGATCATTTTCGGCATCTCCAAGACTTTCAGCCTGCTTGACTGAAAGTTCGAACACGCCGACCACTCGAGGCTAAGCGGAGGAATCCCAGCAATGAAGCTGATCACAGCCATCATCAAGCCCTTCAAGCTCGACGACGTACGTCAGGCGGTTGCCGACATCGGCATCCAGGGCATCACCGTCACCGAGGTCAAGGGCTTCGGTCGCCAGCGCGGCCACACCGAGCTCTACCGGGGTGCCGAGTACGTCGTCGATTTTCTGCCCAAGACCAAGATCGAGCTGGCAGTGCCTGACGATATCGCAGAGCAGGTCATCGAAGCGGTCACCAATGCCGCACGCACAGGCAAGATCGGCGACGGCAAGATCTTCGTCACCGAACTTGCCCAGGCCATCCGCATCCGCACCGGCGAGACCGGTGCTGAGGCGGTCTGACGCGCGCCTTACGGCCTGCATGAGAAATCGAGGAGGATAATCTCGTGGAACAAGTCATGGAATTGAGCTACGCGCTGGACACTTTCTATTTCCTGATGTCCGGGGCGCTTGTAATGTGGATGGCCGCCGGCTTCACGATGCTGGAAGCCGGGCTGGTGCGCGCGAAAAATACCGCAGAGATCCTGACCAAGAACGTCGGTCTGTATTCGATTGCCTGTGTCATGTACATGCTGTGCGGCTACGGCATCATGTACGGCGACGGCACGGGATTCTTCCCGGGCTTCGGCATGCTCGGCACCGCGGACAACAGCGTGGCCGACGTGGTTGGTGGTGGCGAGGACGCCCCCTACTACTCGGATCTCTCGGACTTCTTCTTCCAGGTCGTGTTCGTCGCCACTGCGATGTCGATCGTCTCGGGTGCTGTTGCCGAACGCATGAAGCTGTGGTCGTTCCTGCTCTTCGCGGTGGTGCTCACCGGCGTGATCTACCCGGTACAGGGCTACTGGAGCTGGGGCGGTGGCTTCCTGGATGGCCTGGGTTACTCCGACTACGCAGGATCGGGCATCGTGCATCTGGCCGGCGCTTCCGCAGCACTGGCAGGTGTGATTGTGCTGGGCGCTCGCAAAGGCAAGTACGGCCCGCGCGGAGAGGTCAACGCGATTCCGGGTGCGAATCTGCCGCTGGCCACACTGGGTACCTTCATCCTGTGGCTGGGGTGGTTCGGATTCAACGGCGGCTCCGAGCTCAAGGTCTCTGATGTCGAGTCGGCGAACGCCGTGGCCCTGGTATTCACCAACACCAATCTGGCCGCGGCCGGCGGCCTGCTCGCTGCCCTGATCATCGCCAAGCTGTGGTTCGGCAAGGCCGATCTTACGATGGCACTCAATGGTGCGCTTGCCGGACTGGTCTCGATCACGGCCGATCCGCTGTCGCCGGCGCCTGTGCTGGCGGTGATCATCGGTGCCATCGGCGGTGCCCTGGTGGTCGGATCGATCGTGCTGCTGGATCGCAAGTTCAGGATCGACGATCCGGTGGGTGCCATCTCGGTGCACGGCACGGCCGGCATCTGGGGCGTGCTCGCGGTGCTGCTGTCCAACGACGAGGCCACGATCGGCGCTCAGCTCACCGGGCTTGCCGTGATTTTCGCCTGGGTGTTCCTGGTCAGCCTGCTGGTGTGGTTCGTGGTGAAAATGGTGCTTGGCATTCGTGTCTCCGAGGAAGAGGAGTACGACGGTGTGGATCTTCACGAATGCGGTCTCGAGGCCTACCCCGAGTTCACGCGTACGGAGAAATAGACAGAGCAATGCAGCGCTCGTGTTCAGGGCGGCCTGTGGCAGTTGTCATAAGGTCGTGAGCTTCTCCCCCGATTCGTGCGACATGCAGGCATCGGCGGCAGGTTCGCCCTGATTTTCCGATTGCGGTGGACGAGCGTGACTTCAGGCGGGCCTTCAGGGCCCGCCTCTTTTTTGATCGCGGTCATTGACCCAAACTGCGGACTGGTTAACGATCGGGCGAGTTGGGCGCTGCTAGCATCGCGGATGTCGGTCACTCGGGTGCCGGGCGATGGCTCAGATTTTCGCACCGCCACCTCACAGGTAGGGCTTTCATGCGTTGCACGCTGCTTTGCTGCTGTCTGCTGCTGGCTCTGCCAGTCTCGGCCAATGAGATTTATCGCTGGGTGGATGAAAACGGGGTTGTCCATTACACGGACCGGCCGCGCGAGGGCGCCGAGCGCCTGACCATCCGCACGGCGTCGCCGAGTACACCCGCGCGCACGGTCTCCGCCCCGCGCGGCAAGCAGGGTGAGTTGATGGCCGAGCCCGATGCTGATCAGACGGCCGAAATCCGTGCCGCCAACTGCACCAGCGCGCGCGAACGTCTCGCCAGACTGCAGCGCGCACCGCGCCTGTATCGCGAAGGCGAGGACGGCGCGCGTCTCTACCTGGATGATGACGAACGCACACTGGTGCTGGCCGAAGCCCAGGAACTCGTCGAAAGCTGGTGCAACTGACCTGACACCCCAGGGGGGCCGCCGCCCCGTGCATCCGCCGCTGGCAACGGGCCATAATGCGCCGTTTGGGCAATCAGCAGGGTGCCAGCAGTGTTCGCCAATCCGCTCTTCCGCGCCGGCCGATGGCGCGGGTTCACGCGATCATGATACGTATCGCCACGCGCCGCAGCCGTCTTGCGCTGTGGCAGGCCGAGCATGTGGCCGCGCGCCTGCGCGAGCACGGCAGCGAGGTCGAACTGGTGCCCATGGTCACGCAGGGCGATCGCATTCTGGATCGCAGCCTCGCGCTGGTCGGCGGCAAGGGCCTGTTCATCAAGGAACTCGAGGTGGCGCTGGCGGAAGATCGCGCCGATATCGCCGTGCACTCCATGAAGGATGTGCCGGCGCATATCCCTGAGGGCTTCATGCTGGCGAGCGTGCTGGCGGGCGCCAGCCCGCTCGATGCGCTGGTGTCGGGCGGCTACGCAAGCTTCGATGCGCTGCCCCAGGGTGCGCGCGTGGGCAC
>JBGTIC010000086.1:0-1874 GCA_041745895.1 Gammaproteobacteria bacterium | reverse complement strand
AAAGCGACCGCCGGCGGCATAACGCCGCGCCGCCGCTGAAAGCGATCGGGTAAAGCTGCACCAATGGCGCAGCGAATATCGTGGAGGAGTTGGGTGCTCAGTGAGGCGGGCATGCCTCGACGCCCCTATGGGGCGTGAAATTTTTCCGAAAAAATGTCAAGAACTAATTTACAGAACAGGACTTATGGCGTTTCCGTTAGCGCAATGGCATTGGTCCCTCGTCCCTCGTCTCTCGTCTCTCGTCCCTCGCCTTTCGTCGAATCGCTCCGCATTCCTGTGCGGACGGCTGGGGCGGGATGGATCTGCGTTGAAGACCCCCTGCGGCGGCTCCTTCTTCCGCCCACCGTACCCCTCATGCTCGCTAGCAAGGCTACCCTCGCTGAGCTCGGCGCCAGCGGCGGCCCTGACAGCTGCGCGCGACGGGTTCGGCAGGCTCCACAAGGAGCCTCACCATGGCACGTTTCCATTCCCTATTCGTCTACACGCTGGCACGTGAAAATCTGCGCGACATCGCGCGGATTACCGAACGCATGCACGGCTTCGGCGATCTCGTCAACCAAATGCGGCGCGCGGCAATCTCGGTCGTCAGCAAATGAGGACAGGTGTCCGGCCTAAAGGCCGCTTCGCTGCGTACACCTGACCTCATTTAGCGTACAGACAGACTGTCCGCCCCTGCCTGTTGTGGTCGTTGCGAGGAGCAGACATCTGTCCGTACACCAACATCTGTGAAGGGGCGTCATCCGGCAGCGACCGGCAGTTCGCACGGTATCTGACCATTGCTCGTGCCTCAGCTAACGAACTGCAAGGCCAACTGGCCATCGTCACCGATCTCGGTGAACTGGATCACGATCATCCGGTCCACGACCGCTGTGATCATCTGGGACGGGCGCTCACCAAGCTGCTCCGCAGCTTGACGGGGTAGGGCGTTCATACCCCACTGCATTTTCGAAAGAGCCCTTATTGAAGGCTATGCGGAGTGTCCGGCGATAATTCGCCAGCGTCTTCATCTCGGTTGAACTCCTCAATGGGGACGTCGAGTTCGGACACCGGTGATGGCAGCTCGCCTGCGCGCGGTTCCGCGCGTGCATCCAGAACCGCTGCAGGCCACGTGATCCCGCCCCATTCCAGACGGCCAGTTCCTTTCGATCGGACATAGAGCAACAGCACTGTCGTGGCGAGGCGCTCGCACTTCTCCTCGCGAATGAGGCCCAGGTCGATGGCTAGGGGAGCCAATGCAGACCATTCGAAGCGTCTCTGCACATAGTGCTGGAGATCCCGCCACGTCTTCCAGTCGATCTCAGGGTGGTCCGTACGCAGGCCCTCCGCTAAGGCGGTGACGAATGGTTCGTCCGCGAGCTCGCGATCCCAATGCTCGAAGGCCTCGCGCAGCGTCGCAATCGGGATGGGCAGATGAGTACGCCATGCGGGTACGCTTTCGGCTGCCATGGATATTTCGAATGTACAGAGCAGGGCAAGGACCATCGCTACGGTTCGCCGCATGACAGATCAACGTGTTGCCTCAACCAAAGTTCAATTGACGGTCAGCCCTGCTCGACCCATTCGGCAATCCCGGGATTCAATCGCTGCGTCGCGCCCCAGCCGAACCAGCGTTCGAACCACGGCAGCCATGGGTGGTCGTGGACAGCCTCGAGCAAGGTTTGTTCGTGCTCCCATTCGACCTGCGCCATGTGCAGGATCTCGGCTCGAGCATCCGCCAGCGGCGTGTCGGCGACCAGTCGCGCCATGAGCAGGTACTCATTGACGTTGCCGCTTTCCAACCGGCCGGCGAAATAGATTGGCAGGAAATAGCCCAGGACATGGCAGCTGGCACCGATGCAGCGACCGATGACCGCGTACTTCCATTCCAGCCAGCG
>JBGTIC010000085.1:0-2930 GCA_041745895.1 Gammaproteobacteria bacterium | reverse complement strand
CGGCTGGAGCCTTGCCAGCGCCGCGACGTGCACGTAGGCGCGATCGGCCGCTTCGAACACCTGCTCGAACGCCTGAAGCTCGACTTCCAGACGCACCGGTCGGGCCTGCGCCTCACGCGTGTCCGGGACGAGCCGGTATCGCAGGCGATGCGCCAACAGTTCCGCCGGCGATGCGGCCCACCGGCTGTTCGCGTATGCAGACAGGGCGCCGGATTGCTCATACGCACGACGGTAGAGGATATCCGGACCGTCGAGCCAGCTTGGTGCGCGAACCCATGCCAGGCTCACAGCGGCGCCGGTCTGGGCAAAGGCAGGTTCTGGCAGGGGACCCAGATCGAAGACGCGCGGTGGCGCAGGCGGCTCGGGCCACAGACCTGCGCAACCGGCAAGCCCGAGGGCCGCGACCAGGCCGATCACCCACCGGGTGGCGTTATGCATCAGCGGGTCTCCTCGTCGTCTTCGCCGGGCCCCGGCGGTTGTCTGGGTCGCCCGTAGAGTGCGCCTTCGGGGCGCAGGCGCAACTCCTGGGCGAGGCGTCGAAGTTCCCGTCCGGAGCTTTCGAGCTCCGCGAGCAGGCGCTCGAGCCCCGGCAGCGCCTGAGCGCCGACCTCCTCTGTGAGCCGTCTGCCAGCTGCCGCCACGTCGCTGAGCTCGTCGAGCACATCATCCACGCGCGACAGGGAACCGCCCGCCTCGCCGAGCAGATCTCTGACGGCATCGAGCGACGTCGAGAAGGCCTGGCTGTTGCGCAGAATCTCCTGTTCGATCTGGCTGCTCAGCCGATCCATGGCGCCCAGCAGATTGTCGGCGCGGGTCAGGATCGTCACGATGCGGTCGCGATTTTCTTCATCGACGAGGGTATTGAGCCGCAGCACCAGTTCGTTGATGTTGGTGAGCAGCTCCGGACCCGACGCCACGAAGCGGTCAAACAGTCCCGGGCGCATCTCGATCGTCCCCGGGGCGTCGATCGACGTGGGCAGCGGCCGCGGATCTTCTCGATTGTCATCGAGCTCGATCTGCGTCAGGCCGGTCAGCCCGGAGAGCTGCAGAGTGGCGTAGGTGCCGCGACTGATCGGTATGTCCTCGCTGACACTGATGCTGATGAGAATCTCGGCGGATTCGGCAGGGTTGAGCGCGATGCGTTCGACGCGGCCGGCACGTACTCCCCGGAAAAACACCTGCGAGCCCTGCCCCAGACCCGTGACGCTGCCTTCGGTGATGACGACGTAGGGGCGACTCTGTGCATCGGCACCCGACAGCCAGTAGGCGGCAAGCAGCGCGCCGGCCGTCAGCACGGTCAGGAATATTCCGGTCACCAGCGCATAGGCGTGGTTGTACATTCAGCCTCCAGCACCATCGAGCACGCGCGCAGCGCGGCTGCCATGGAAGAATTCGCGCACGAACGGGTGATCCACCTGCATGATCTCCCCGAGCGTGCCCAGTGTCACCAGACCCCCATCGGCCAGCACGGCGATGCGGTCGCACAGATCCGGCAGGGTCGGCAGATCGTGCGTGATCATGACCATGGTGAAGCCCAGGTCGTGATGCAGACGATTGATCAGCTGCACGAATTTATCACTGGCCACGGGATCCAGCCCGGAGGTGGGCTCATCGAGAAACAGCAGCTCCGGCTCCAGCGCCAGCGCCCGCGCCAGTGCAACGCGCTTGACCATACCACCGGAGAGCTCGTAGGGCATCACGCTCGCCACGCCAGGCGCCAGGTCGACCATCTGCAGCTTCAGCATCACCAGGTCGTTGACCAGGCCTTCGTCGATCCCGCCGAGTTCGCGCAGTGGCAAGGCAATATTGTCGAAAACACACAGATCCGTGAACAGCGCACCGGCCTGGAAGAGCACACCGCATCGGTTGCGCAGTGCCTGGACCCGCGCCGGGTCCCCCGTATTCAGATCCTCACCGAAGACCTCGACGCTGCCCGACGTCGGTCGCAACAGGCCGATCATCTCGCGCAGCAAGGTGGTCTTGCCGCTGCCAGACCCCCCTACCAGCGCGAGACGCTCACCGTAGTGCACACACAGGCTGATACCCCGATGAACTTCGAGGGCGCCGAAGCGCGTATGGATGTCGCGCATGCGAATCGCGCAGGCTTCAGCGTTCATGAGAAGCCAACTTCCCGCAGCACGATGGAGAACAGCGCGTTGAGCACGATCACCAGCGTAATGGCCGTTACGACCGAGCGTGTCGTACGGGCACCCAGGTCACGGGTATTGGGTTGCACGCGCAGGCCCAGGTGGGTGGCCGTGATGCCGATCACCGCACCGAACACCAGCGACTTGCCCAGGCCGATCCAGAGGTTGGCCACCGGCATCCGATCGGGCAGCGAGGTGAGGAAGTACTCGAATCCCAGCCCAACGGTGAGCTGCGAGGCAAGAATGCCCCCGACCATCGCCGCGGCAATCGTCCACAGCGAGAGCAGCGGCATGACGACGGTCAGCGCCACGACGCGCGGCAGAATCAGCCGCTGCGACACCGACATGCCCAGCGTGGTCATTGCATCGAGTTCCTGGGTCAGCCGCATCACGCCGATCTGCGCGGTGATCGCCGAACCCGAGCGGCCGGCGACGATGATCGCGGCCAGCATGGGCCCGAGTTCGCGGGTCACGCTGAAGCCCAGCATCTCGACGATGAAGATCTCGGCCCCGTAATTGCGCAGCTGCAATGCAGCCTGGTAGGCGATGACTACACCGATCAGCGCGCCCACCAGGCCCGTGATCGGCAGCGCTCGAAAGCCCGCCACCTGAATCGTTGCCGAGATCTCACGCCAGGGGATGCGCCCGGGGTGGCGCAGCAGGCTCAGCGTGTCGATGAACAGCTGGCCCAGCAGGATCATCAGCGCGCGGCTGGGATCCACCGCGGCGCGCGCCGGGCGCGCCAGCCTGTACACGAACCGGCCCAGGCGCGAGATGGCCGGC
>JBGTIC010000084.1:0-17973 GCA_041745895.1 Gammaproteobacteria bacterium | reverse complement strand
AACTGTCTCAGCATTCAGGACCAGGCCCAAACCCGCATTGAGCAGCAACCAGATCGGTTCGTTGGATAAAATTGCGAGCGGGCCTTGCAGGGCATTGCGAATCAGAATTGCAAACGAACCGTCTGCATATACGAGATAGTTCTTAAAATCCATGAACTGGCTATGCGGTAGTTGCGACAACACGTAGCCGTACGTCAACGCCACAACCAGAAAAAACAGCCTCTTCCGATGGGATAGACCAGTCGCCGGGACCGGGTAAGGAACCCGCGGCGCTTGCCCGAGTGCAGCGCTCATAACGGCATCTTCGGTAACGTCGCCCGTAGGGACCGGTCGACGACCTGGCCGACGCGCTGGCGATTCATGTACTGTGCTCGCTCACTGGAATCCGTGTGGGCACAGCAGCCGCAAATAGCCTCCCACGGCGCGATCCACGCTGAAAAAGGATGCGCGCTGGGCGACCTCGGGGTGACTGCGTTCCGTTAGTGTGGTGAGAATTGCCTGCGCCATTGCGTCCGCGTCTCCGACCGGAGCCAATCGACCCCATTTCCCACCCTCGAGGATCTCTGCGGGCCCTGACGGACAGTCTGTTGAAACCACCGGCGCGCCGCAGGCCATTGCCTGAATCAGGACGTTCGGTAGCCCCTCCCAAGCAGACGAAAGCACGAATAACCGGGCACGGCGCATAACCGCAAACGGGTTATCGACAAAGCCAGGCAAGAGAACGTTGTCAGCAACACCGAGGCGTGTGCTCTCTGCTTCAAGTTCGGCTCGAAGTTCCCCTTCCCCCATGATGACCAAGCGGACATCTTCTACTCTTCTCACCGTGGCAAACGCACGAATCAGCGTGACGAAGTCTTTTTGTCGCGTCAGGCGCCCCGCCGCGAGAATGAAGGGCTTGGGGTCTTCTTCGGTTAGCCAGGGATAGTCAACAGGGCGGCGCGATAGCTCTAGTATACGATCGGTCACCACGGGGTTATAGACGACGTGGATACGCTCTAGCGGAATGGACAATTGCGCAGAGGTAGCTTTTGCCACACCCTCAGATACTGCGTGGATCTGGTCCGCCCGTCGGTAGAGACGACGATTGAATTGATCAACCAAACGGGTACGGAACCCGTTTGCGCCTTTTGAGTTGACCGAAGAATCATTTCGCTCACTGACCACGATGCGTGTTGATACTCGGGCCACCGTCACCGCTAGCAATGCGATCAAATTGGCATGCCCCATCGCGGATAGCATTGCGTCAGGCCTCACGTTTCGGAGATAGCGAACAAGCCCAGGTAGACTGGTTGCAACTCGGGTTCGGCCAAGGTCTACCACTCGCACCGCTGGTGACACCTCGACCAGATACGGCCCGGTAGATCGGGCCAATACCAGATCAACCGAGTGCCCGCGTTCAACAAAGCCATTCGCGAGCGTCACCATAACCCGCTCGGCGCCACCGCCGCATAGAGAGGGAAGATAGATAGAGATCCTGTTTCCTATTTTGGGCATAGAGCATGTCGCATGCGGTTTACGGGCCGTGCTGTGTGTTGAGCCACGCCTGAAACATCAGCACGTCCCACAGGTGGTATTCCCACTGACTCGTACCGGCCAGATGTTGGCGCCATTTCTGCTGGATGGGTTGCGGGTTCAACCAGCCCGCCTGCTGCATGGACCGCGGCGCTAAGAGCTCGTCCGCCCACTCGCGCATTGGGCCTCGCAACCACGCGCCTATCGGCACCCCAAATCCCATTTTAGGACGGTCCATCAGCTCCCTGGGTACATAGCGATAAAGCAGTTCGCGCAATACCCATTTCTCATGTCCACCTCGCGCTTTGAGTCGCTGCGGCAGAGTCCACGCCCACTCTACAATGCGATGGTCCAGGAGCGGCACTCGTGTCTCCAGTGACACTGCCATCGCTGCGCGATCCACCTTCACTAGAACATCGTCCGGAAGATAGGTTATCGCGTCCGCGAGCATGGCATGATCAACCGGCTCCTGAAGCGTCCCGGCACTGACCGCGGAATTGAACCAGTACTTGGCCTCGTCAGCACTTTCCACGACTCTATCTGCGGGCAGCCAGTGGGCAGTCAACGCACGATACAACTCGGCAGAATGCCTGGCATTCAATACGTCAGCCATTAATTGCTGCCGTCTTCTGTGGCGATGGGACTTACTTGACGGTAGCAAGCATAGGCCACTGCGTAGCCCACGACGCGCGATGCTGGGCAGCCCTGCCATGCGGGCATTCCACCGCTGAAAGGTCGAGTACCGACCATACCCCCCAAACAGCTCATCGCCACCGTCACCACTGAGCGATACCGTTACATGCTCACGTGCCAGTTTAGATACGAGGTAGGTTGGGATGCCCGAAGAATCCCCAAACGGTTCATCATAAATTCCAGGCAGCAACGGGATAATATCCCGTGCTTTGTCGGATGAGACAAACAACTCGGTGTGGTCTGTTCCCACGTGCTTTGCCACAGCCTTGGCATAGTCCGCTTCATTGTAGCCGGCCTCTCCAAACCCGATCGTGAAGGTTTTGACAGGGTTCGACGACCGTGACTGCATCAACGAGACGACGGTAGACGAATCGATGCCCCCGGAAAGAAAGGCCCCCAAGGGTACGTCAGCTAATCTCTGGCCTTCGATGGCTTGCCCCAACTGCTGGTCAAGCGCATCCACCGCGTCAGCATCAGACCCTTGGAAGGGGTGCGCCTGTCCCTCAGCAACCGCCTCAGTCAACGACCAATACGGCGTAGGGTCAGGCAGTTGACCCTTCCGCGCTGCGGTAAAGCGCACCCAAGTGCCCGGCAGCAATTTACGTATTCCTTTGTAGATACTCCAGGGCGTAGGAATGTAGCCGTGCCTGAGATACAAAGGCAGAACATCACGATCTATCTCGCTGCGAAACGTCGGGTGGGCGCGCAGCGCCTTCAACTCCGACCCAAACAACAGCGTTTCGCCCTGCCAACCGTAGTAAAGTGGCTTTTCGCCCATGCGATCACGAGCAAGACGAAGTGAACGCTCTTGTCGGTCCCACAGTGCAAACGCAAACATTCCGACAGCCTTTTCGAGCGTTGCGCCTAGATCCCACCGCTCGATTGCAGCGAGCAAGGTCTCGGTATCGGAACGTCCACGCCACGCATTGCCGCCGGCATTACCAAGCTGTCGGCGGATATCCAGATGGTTATAGATCTCACCATTGAACGCCACGACATAACGCCCCGACGCAGAAACCATCGGCTGATGGCCTGCCGGGGAGAGATCCAGTATGGACAAGCGCCGATGACCAAGTGCTATGCCTGCATCGTCGTCTAGCCACACCCCCTCGTCATCCGGGCCGCGATGGACTAGTCGATCACGCATCGATATGACGGAGGCTTTGGACTCCGACAAGGCGAACCCGCCAGGTAGAAAAAATCCTGCAAAACCGCACATGTATCGCTACTGATCTACCTTGGCGAAAACCATTTCATGACAGCCGAGGCTGCCTGCTTTTTTTCCCCGAACTAGAGTGAACCCGCGGGATTTCATATACTCCTCAAGAACCTCATATCGTGAAAACTCGTAGGGATACCCCCCCATCCAATCCAGCAAGTCATGCCAAAGACTCATACCCCGCTTCTTTTTATAGTTCATCCAGGGAGTTATCGCGGTCATTGGTCGACCCTTCAACGTGTATTTCAAAAGCACGAATGTTTTTGAAAGAAGGCCCAAACCGTAAGCATAGAGGGTGTTCAACGGCCGGGGTAGCTTATTGTAAAGCCACTTCACCAGCCACCAGATGTGTGACTTGACACCTTGATCGTTGTAAATGGCGATGAAGAATTGCCCCCCCTCAGCGACTCGCTTGATGGCGTTTTCGATGCCAAGCCACATAGCACCAGTGTGATGCAAAACACCCCACGAATACACAACATCGAACTCGCCCAGCGTTTGCAGGTAAGCACTATTCAGCGCGCTGCCCTGCTCCACCTGCCACACATGATCGTCGGGGAAATAGCGCCGACGCAGCTCAGTTGTGCAAGCCACCGACTGCGGATCGTAATCAAAAGAATGTACTGCTGCCGCCCCGAGACGGCGGGCCGCGAGGCTAAAAAGTCCGCTGCCAGAGCCGATGTCGAGAAAGCGTTTACCGGCGAGAGTGTCAACGCCCAGCATTTCGCGCAGCGATAGCTCGGCTTCGCGAATTCGCTCATCGTCCAGAACCGCGAGAAACTCCGCCCAGTTGGCTCCGAAACCGAAGCGGGAACCCTCATCTATACTTGCCATATTCATCTCTTATCATGCCCTCTTCATTCGGCGAAACGCCTTGGTCATTCAAGCCCCCTCCACGAACAGGGTCACGCATTTTTGTGGATTGAGATCAAAGGTAGCCGCCAGAGACTTGACGCCGGATGATTACAGACGATCCACCATAAACCACAACGGTGATGAGCGCATACATGGCCACTGTTCCCCCGGCCAATGCCACTACGCCAAGGTCAAACAGGAGCGTAGTAACAATCACCTTCGTCGCGAGTCCCGCAACCGAGGCTACCAACAGCCAGCCCGGCCTTCGGATCGCACCTATCCATTGCACAAGCACGAGACTCGCCAGGTAGAAGGGCAATTGCGCCCCCAACACGGCAAGCGCTATAGCGACCGAGCGCGTATCCTCAGGAGAGAATTCGCCCCGCTCGAAAAACGCCTGTACCACTGGACCCGCCAAGACAAACACTAGGAACGCACCGACGCATCCTGAAATGGCGCACCTCAATGACCAACGCTTGGCCAAGGCCAGACTCTGCGCTTGGTCATCGATTCCAGAGAACACCGGCAACATTGCCCGCGTCAACACGGTCGCAGACAGACCCAAGACCAATGCCATTAGTCGCTGCGCGTAGGACAGAGTTGCCAGAACACCCTCACCCATTCGCAAGGCGAAGAATTGATCGACTATTGTGGAACTCGTGATAACGATCTGTGCGAGCAAAACAATTCCAAAAGCATTTCGAAGCACTTCCCAATGCTCGAACACTGGCTTTGGCGAGGACGGGCGCCAGCGGGCTCCGGTCATCCAGTGCAACAACTGAGCTTGGACCGCGAAGCCGAGTAGGGTACCTATAGCTAGAGGCAAAACCGAGCCTTGTGTAACTAATTCGGTAGGCCAAAGAATTAGAAGAACCGCTATTCCAAGCGCTGGCATTCCTTCGAGGAACGTATTGGCATGTTTTCTCTGGCTCATCAGCCATGTTGAGTACACCGCTGTAAGAAATGCGAACACGACTGTGGGAGCAAGCCATGGCAAGCCTCTAAGAGCCGCTTCCCTTCCGAGCTCAGTCAATCCGGTGCTACCGCTATCTACCAGCCACCACAGTACTGCGGCCACGATAAGGCTGACAGCGATCCCTAGTACCAGCGTTATCGGAATTAGCGCCTGTTGAAGCTCAGTGGCTACGCTCGGAGACTCAATCCTGAGTCGTACCAAATAAGGGATGAGAACAAAACTAACGACGCTGAAAAAAACGCTTGCAGGCCATTGCGCGAGGTTAAATACAAAAAGATAGCCATCTACAACACCGCTGGTGCCGTATCGATAAGCTACAAGTATCTCCTTACCTGCCCCTATCCCTTTGGCCAAAACAACAAAAATGGCAACAGTCCAAAGACCGCCCAGAATAGAGCGGTTTGCGTCAGACATTGCAGACAAGCGCTTTCGCCAAGCCGCCGGAAGGCGACACAGCACGGCGTTACGCAACGGAAAAAAGAAGTTCATCACGGCGCTTGACGTGAGAAACAGATTGGCGCTTTTCGGCATTCAAGCGGCATGTGAATCAACGCTTCTGGGCGCGGTAGCAACAGGGCGCTCGCGCTCCTCAACTTGCTCGCCAGAACCACGCACTGCCTCATGCTCAGCTTCGACTGCATGGACACGCACGCGATTGCAATCGTAGCAAGTGACAGAGCCTAAGACGCGTCAAAAATCCGGACGTCGAAAAATGCAAGGGCCGTGCCCACTAGGTGCGGCCACGGACAAAATGGCGCACAAACGCCGCGATCACGCCGAGAACAGCACCAAGAACGATGCCGATGACAACGATAAGTACACGTTTCGGGCGCTCGCGCTCTTTTGGTACCTCGGCCGGGTCTATCACACGAAACGCAAACTCCTCGCTGCCGCGCGCAAGCATCACCTTCTGGAGCTCGGATTCCAGAAGCCTACCGACGCTTTGCTGCAAGGTCACCAAATTGGTCTGAGTTAGCTCTGACTGCAGATAGGCGACGTTTGCTTCTGCCTCCCTCAGCGCGCGGTCTCGCAACCGCTGATTGAGACGCACCGTAAGGGTCATGGCCCAGTCTGCGGCGAGCTGCGGGTCCGGCCATTCAACCGCCAGTGTCACCAGGCCGGTGTCTCGCGCCTCGGAGACCTTCAGTACATCTTCCAAAAAAAACCGGGCCCCGTCGCGAAAATCCGGCCATTTATCCGGGTTCGGATCGGCCCATGCGCCCCGCGCCGCATCCCATTCATCGGCAAACAGCACCGGCATCAGCTCGAGCTCTTCGATGAACGTTCGAACGAATTCACGGGAGCGTAAGGTGGCAAGTGACTCCGCAGACTCACCTCCACCGACACTAACCCCTGCGAGGGCTGCCAACCCGCCTAGTCCGCCGAGTTGTCCGGCAATCGAGGACGAACCGGGCGCTTCGGCCGGCGCCAGAAGCACCTCGGCGCGGTACCAGGGAGTTTGGACGAGCGCAAAAATCACTGCCCCCACCGCAAACACCACCGTACTTACGATCACCAGCCACTTGCCTCTCCAGAGGATGTTCCATAGCTCGATCAGGTTGATCTCATCATTTGCCGGAGCCCCGAAACCGCCTTCAGGCATCACATAGACTAACCGCTCCCCCTGCGGCCGGGACTCAGGCGCGCTCGGTGGCGGCAACGGAGGAGTGGAATTGCTCATGATCGGGCTTCCGCGGAGTCCGGCGAATCAGAAAGAATTCACGGCAGCAGCCGCAATCGCTAGGTTATAAATGATCTGCGTAACACTCGACCATAACAACAAAGGCCTCACGCGCTCCGTATCCAGCGGCACTACGATCGTATCTCCAGGCTCGATCGTTCCACCGTCGGCCCGAGAAAACCACCGTGACCCACTGCTAGCAACCACCTGTCCACTGGCCTTGACCACATAGATCCTTCGCGAATCTGCCCGCTGCGTAATGCCCCCGCTTCGCTGGATATAACTCTCGCGATCCCATCCGGGCTCGTGAAAGTGCGAGGTGGCATACTGCACCTCGCCCAGCACGGTGACTTCCTGACTGCGCAGCGGCACTAGCAGTCGATCACCAGCACGCAATTCAACGTCCTGCGTCACGCGCGCCGACGTAATCGACGGTAGATCGATCACTAGCCGCCCGATGGGCTCCGCACCGCGAACTTGTCGCAGGAGTGTCTGGCCGGTGCTGATCGCCTCCACATTGTCTGGGTCGCTAAGCGCCAAAGCGGCAAGATCAGATTCAATCCGGCTGGTCAGCGCCTCAATCTGCTCACGCTCGCGTTCACGAAGCGTCTGGCGCGTAAACACGGCCGCGCGCGCCGATCCGAGCTCGGTCAATCCGCCTGCACGTGCCAGCACCGATGAGAGCGTCTCGCCAGCCCTGAAAGTGTACTCACCGGGGAACGCCACCTCGCCGAGAATCTCAATGGTCTGATCTTCGCGCCATCCAGAGACTTCGCGAATGTTCAACATGTCATAAGGCGAAAGCAGAACATCGTCTGCTCGGCCCGCGATTATGTCAGCCAGATTGAGGTCCAACACGTCAGCTTCGCGCGATACCCCACCTACGACGCGGTAGCGCACGAGTTCCGCCTCGTTGATAAAGGCGGCATCCTCCATGCCTCCGCCAGCCCGAAGCAGGTCGAGCACGCCCATGCCGGGCTCAAGCGGATAACGGCCTGGCGCGTTGACTCGACCTGAAACATTTACCACTGGTAACGGCCTTGCTGGGTCCGTCTGGCGTTGTAGCTCGTCGATCAAGCGCCGCGTCACGTGCTCTCGCCCGACTTCCCTATCGAATACGTAGATCTGGTCGCGTGCCATCAACGGTGGATTCGCCTGTATCGATTCCGGCGCATCCCATGCAGCGGTAAGATCGACTGACAGCACGCTGATCTGGGCGTTGGGTACGACCTCCCGGCGAATCAGGACGTATCGCAAATCGGCACCGGGTTTCAGGTCGCGACTGGAAACCAACAGATCAGTCAACCGCAGTCCTGGTCTCCATTGGAACTCGCTGGCCCGCTGCACATGACCGTGCAGTGTGACTGCACCTTCCAGTTGACGGGCGCCAGGCGGTACGTGCAGCACGTCGCCATCGCGCAGGCGTGTGGCCCGGCCGGCAGATGCCGCCAGATTCAGACCTTCAATGACTCTTGCACCACTTGGATCCAACCGCTCGAGGCGCGCAGCCTCCGGCTGCGCCTCAGGCAGAAACCCGCCTGCCAGCGACAGCACCTGCTCGACGGTGGTCTCGCCGCGCAACTCGTAAATCGCCGATCGGCGAACTTCTCCTCCAACCACCACCCGCGCGCCCACGGGCGGCACGAATATCACATCGCCAGGGCGCACACGTACGTCGTTGCGGGTATCGCCACGCAGCAGCAGATCATACAGGTCCAGACGCTGCACCGTCTCACCATTGCGCTTGAGCTCGATATTTCGTAGCGTGCCGCGCTCTTCCACCCCACCGCTGTAGAAAAGCGCATTGAGCATTGTCGCAAGCGAGCTGACGGTGTACGAACCCGGGCGTCGGACATCGCCGAGCACAAAAATGCGGATAGAGCGCAGATCGCCCAGCGTCAGACTCAGCCGCGTACCGATAAACTGCTCACTGACTCGCTGGCGAAGTTCCTCACGCACCTGATCGAAGGTCATGCCCGCGACGGACACCGGACCGAGCTCTGGAAACTGTACTGTCAGATCGCGCGAGACAGGAAGTTCATAATCTGCACTGCGATTTCCAAACAATTGCGCGCGAATCACATCCCCAGGGCCAAGCACATACTCGGCCGGCACAGGAATATCGCTCACCGGTGCGAATGTACTTGGCACGCCTTCAAAAAGTTCGTAGCCGAACGGCTTGAGCCCCGCGATGCCGACCGGCTGAAGCGGCAGCTTGGTAATCTGCACAGCAACGTCGCGCAAGTCCTCCTCGGCGCGCAGGCGGATCACAGCCTGCTCCACTGTCAGCCCCGCAAGTTCGATCACGCCGACACCGGGTAACAACAGTCGCCCCTGAGCATCAAGTAAAAACGGGTTGTACCGGTCCAGGCGCTCCGCAATCCGCTCCGCTTGATCGCGCTCCTCGTCGGTCGGCACACGCAGCTGCGTCAGGTCACGCTCAAAGCGAATCACGAGCGTGTCTCTGGCCTGAATCCGCAGCTCCCGCTCGGCTTCTTCGCGGCTTCGCTCGCGCTCTCGTGTCTGTTCAGTAGCGCGCTCGCTCTCCTCACGGTCCGCGTCCATGCGATCGGGTGACTCCGGGCGTTCAGCGGCCGTGGCCCGGCCACGCTCCTGCTGCAGACGTCGCATCACTTCCTGGCGCTGCGCCGGCGGCAACTGCTCCACCATGCGCCGCTGCTCGGGCGTGAGCTGTTCCAGCTGCGCATGTGCCGGGGCAGCCAAAGACAACGCGGCCAACGCGCATAGCACAAGCATCGGCAACACAGACCAGGTGAATTTGCGAGATGTCACAGTCATGGAAATCGGGTCAACCGGTCAGAATACGCATGAAAGATACCTCAGAACCGCTGTTGCCAGCGTGCGAATGCTCGCACATCCGAATCACGGTGGCTGCCGGCGGACTCTTTGATCTGCTGATAACCCAGGCCAAGTTCAAGCCGCCCTTGGCCGACATCGGTTTGAAATCGCGCCTCGACGTCCACCACGCTGGCCGGGACAGGCGTGACCACGTTAGTCTCATCGGGCACGGGGCCGCGGTTCAGACGCCCGAAGCGAGTGGTCAGTTGCCAGTCCGCACCTGCATCCTGGCGGACGTGCAATCCCACCGAAACTACACGCGAATCGCTGTCGGTACCGTAACCGATGGGCTGGCCGCGAAAGCGATAGCCATCCGTATATACATCGTGCCGGTAGGCGCACCTGTATTCGGGTCCGCTGGTGCGGGCAAAACGGCATGTGGTGTCAGAGCCCTCAAGCGTGACTCGGTAATTCGCTTGCAGGGATTCACTGCGGCCCCACATCTCAGCCCCGAACATGCCCATGTACTTGCTGGGGAATCCGCCGGCCTCATCCTCAGCGGTCAACTGTCCGTACACCGCATATGGCAGCCGGCCCACCGGTGCATGCCAGCGAAAGTCCACACCCGCCAGTTGATTACCGGGTTCATTGTCGGCCGTGATGGGCCCGCCCGGCGCTTCGTCGCGATTGCTGTCACCCACCGCCAGCCGCCGAAACGACTGGAAGTCACACGGCCTTCCCTGCCCGCACCACTGCGCCGTGCGCTTCAGTCCGATCTCGAGATCGGGGATGGGCCGAAACGCCAGGCGCGCACCGATCAGCCTTGCGCGGGGATGGTCGCGATCCGCCTCCAGCTGTCCCGCGAATGCCGTCACCGTCCAGGAACCAATCCAGCTTAGCCACTTTGTCTCGAACAGATCCGAGTGATGTCGCTGCAGTGAAATCCCGGGCACCGGGCGCATCGCGTTGCCGAGGATCAGGCTGCCGCCCCACCCGGGGCCCCAAAATCGGTCCTGCCATCCGGCCGACAGCATCCAGTTGCCAAGCACCACGCCGCCATAAGTGCCATCAAAACGAAGTGTACGATCATCAACCGGATCGCCGCTCACCCCGGCGACCTGGACCTTGCCGGCAAAGCGGGTACCGGTCCAGTTCAGGCTCGCGCGGGTCTCGAACTCGCCACGCGGGGTGTCGTCGAATCCGCGGATGCGTTGCGGCGAGGCCGCGACGCGCAGTTCGGCCCCTCGAGTCACACGGTGGGTTCGCAGATTGTCGCGCAGCGTGCCGCGAACGCGGGTCAGCGCCGCGATGTCACCCGGATCCAGGGATTCGAAGTTGCCGTACTCATTGATATCGCGCGCGAGATCCGCCCAGGACAGCGGCCAGGTCGTCATCGGGCCGGTGATCACGCCGGCATCGGATAGCCGCTGCAGATCACTGCGCAGCCAGCTGTCACCAGGTGCGAGCCACGGCTCCGCCAGCGCAGCGGGTGGAGTCAGGCAGGCCAGCAACAGAATGAACGCGCTGGCGGCGAGTCGGCCGGTCAGCGGGGAGGGTGATGTGGATTGGCTCACAGCACTCTGGGGTTTCGGACGGGGCGGGGCACGGGGGCGTCTCCGGGCGCGGGAGATGCGCCAGCCGGCACGTGGATGATCGCGGAACTATAGACAGATCAATAGGGTGGCGCAACATAATGTGTCGGTCCTTGGGAGACTGAAGGCCGCGATAGTGCATTTTCTTATAATTCCGCCTGTTCAGCTCGCGTGAACGATTCTAGGTGACGCGTCATCTCAGCCGTCGAGACGGATCATTGCTGTCGGCGCCCGGTCAGCGCCGCCAACGCCGCAAATAGCTTAGCGCAGGCGCCACCGCCGCTGGCGCCGCCTCCCCCGCCAACCACCTCTGCGTACCATCCGCCAGCTTCTTACCCAACTCCACGCCCCACTGATCAAACGGGTTGATGCCCCAAAGAACGCTTTGCACGAATACACGATGCTCATGCAGGGCCACCAGGCGCCCGAGCGTTGCTGGATCCAGCTTCGGGAACAGGATCAGCGAACTGGCCCGCGAGCCGGGATGAACCCTGTGCGGAAGCAGCGCCGCGATCGCCTTGCGATCCAGGCCGCGGGCGGCGAGCTCCTCGCGCACAGACGCCTCCGGATTGCCGTCGGCAAGCGCCTCAGCCTGGGCAAGCATGTTGGCCAGCGCCAGCTCGTGCTGAGCCGCAGGCCCGGAACCGGTCGCTGGCGCAAGGAACTCGGCATGCACCAGGCGGGTGCCCTGGTGGAGCAGCTGGTAGAACGAGTGCTGGGCGTTCGAGCCGGGCTCGCCCCACAACACAGCACCCGTCGTGCAGGCTACCGGCTCGCCGTCGCGCGTCACGCGCTTGCCGTTACTTTCCATGTCCAGCTGCTGCAGATAGGCCGGCAGGCGATGCAGGCGCTGATCGTAGGGCAACACGGCATGGCTTTCGCAGCCCAGAAAATTCTGGTTCCACACGCCGATCAGGCCCAGCAGCGCCGGCAGATTGCCCTCTAGCGGCGCACTTGCGAAATGCTCGTCCACGTCGCGAGCGCCTTCGAGCAGTGCTGCAAAATGCTCCCAGCCGATCGCCAGCGCAAGCGACAAGCCCACAGCAGACCAAAGCGAATAACGCCCGCCGACCCAGTCCCACATCGTGAAGCGCAGCTCGGGCGCGATGCCGAACTCGTCCATCGCCGCTGTGTTCGTCGAAATCGCGACGAACTGGCGATGCACCGCTTCATCCCCCCCCTGCGCATGCAGCCAGGCGCGAAGCGCCTGTGCGTTGACGCGGGTTTCCTGGGTAGTGAAGCTCTTGGAGCAGATGATGAATAACGTGGCCGCGGGATTCGTGCGCGCCATCACATCCTGAGCCTGCACGCCGTCCACGTTGGAGACGAAGTGCACATCGATGCCCGCATGCCGATAGCCCTTCAGCGCTTCCACGGCCATGACCGGGCCCAGATCCGAGCCGCCGATGCCTATGTTGATGACGTCGCGGATGGGCTTGCCCGTGTAGCCTTTCAGCTCGCCTGCCTGCACGCGCTCGACCAGCGTGCGCATCTGCTCGCGCACCGCAACAATATCAGGCATCAGATCCGCGCCGTGTACCATCAGGGTCTGTTCGGCGCGCCTTCGCAGAGCGGTGTGCAGTGCGGGACGCTGTTCGGTGGTATTGACCTCGGCGCCACTGCACAGCGCCTGGATCCAGGTCGGCAGTGCCGCCTCCTCGGCAAGCGCCAGCAGCGCTGCCAGCGCATCGGCATCCAGCCGCTGCCGGCTGGCATCCAGGAACAGACCAGCGGCTTCGATGCACAGCTGTGCGTTTCGATCATCGACCTGCCGCAGGGACGACAGTGACACATCACGCAGCCGCGCGGCATGGGCCTCCAGGGTCTTCCATGCGCCACAACCTGGGCCGGCGGGTGTCTGGGGGAGGCTGCTTGTCATGCAAATCTCCTGTAGAGCGCAGCCTACGGGTGCGCCTATACGCGATAGTAGCTTCGGTACCAGTCGACGAAGCGCGCCACGCCGACCTCCACGGGTGTGTCAGGCCGGTAGCCGACATCGGTCACCAGATCTTCGACATCGGCATGCGTGTCGGGCACATCGCCGGGTTGCAGCGGCAGCAGTTCGCGTTCGGCTTTCAGCCCGAGGCAGTCTTCCAGCACCTCGATATAGTGTGCAAGCTCTACAGGCTGCTGGTTGCCGATGTTGTAGATTCGATAGGGCGCAGAACTGGTGGCCGGATCGGGATCGGTCGGATCCCATTTGGGGTTCGAGGTCGCCGGGCGATCGAGCGTACGCACGATACCGTTGACAATATCGTCGACAAAGGTGAAGTCGCGGCGATGGCGTCCGTAGTTGAAAACCTGGATGGGCTTGCCGGCAAGAATATTTTTCGTGAACAGAAACAACGCCATGTCAGGCCGCCCCCAAGGCCCATAGACGGTAAAGAACCGCAAGCCCGTGCACGGTAATCCGAACAGCGA
Organism: Gammaproteobacteria bacterium; assembly: GCA_041745895.1. Taxonomy (GTDB): domain Bacteria; phylum Pseudomonadota; class Gammaproteobacteria; order Steroidobacterales; family PWYM01; genus PWYM01. The sequence continues at coordinate 4,225 of JBGTIC010000084.1, read as the reverse complement.
AGCATAGTTGTGCGCCATCAGTTCATTGGCTTTCTTGGTGGCCGCATACAGAGACAGCGGGTGATCGACGCCATCGTGTACCGAGAACGGCATCTTCGTATTCGCGCCGTATACCGAACTGGTCGAGGCGAATACGAGGTGCTCGAGAGCGTTGTGCCGACAGCCCTCCAGCACGTTTAGCGTCCCGGTGATATTGCTGTCGACATAGGCGTAGGGGTTTTCTATCGAGTAGCGCACCCCAGCCTGCGCGCCCAGATGCACCACGCGTTCGAACTTCCCTCTGGCAAACAACTGCGCCACGCCAGCACGATCCTCAAGATTCAACTTGTGGAAGGTGAACTTCGCATTGTCGGCGAGCCGCTGGAGACGGGCGCGCTTCAGGTTGACGTCGTAGTAATCATTGAGGTTATCCAGACCGACCACTTCATCGCCGCGCTCCAGCAATTGCAGGGCGGTGAAATGCCCTATGAAGCCGGCTGCGCCGGTGACCAATACTTTCATCGGTGAACCCGTCCTCTCTGATCGGTAGAGCCCTTACAAACGGCCATCGACGGCATCCTGCGGCAGCACAGACTTGATGTCGTAGAGCACGCCCCCGCTGCGCGTAAGAGCGCGAATGCCTTGTGCGCCGAGCGTGCGAAACTGGTGATGTGCCACGGCCAGCACAACAGCATCGTAGCTGTTGCTTGCGGGAGCCTCGATGGGCTCAAAGCCGTATTCTGCGCGTGCTTCATCGCGATCGACCCAGGGATCCCAGACGTCGACCGTGCAGCCGTATCCGGTCAGCTCGTGTACAACGTCAACCACCCGAGTATTGCGCAGGTCGGGACAGTTCTCCTTGAACGTAAGTCCAAGCACCAGAACCTTGCTGCCGGCCACCGCGATGCCCTTGCGGATCATAAGCTTGATGACCTGACCGCTGACGTAAAGCCCCATGTTGTCGTTGGTACGGCGACCCGCAAGTATCATCTCGGGGTGATAGCCAACCTCCTCGGCCTTATGCGTAAGATAGTACGGATCTACGCCGATGCAGTGGCCGCCCACGAGACCGGGGCGGAATGGCAGAAAGTTCCACTTGCTGCCGGCAGCCAGCAGGACTTCCTCGGTGTCGATGCCGAGGCGGTTAAAGATCATCGCAAGCTCGTTGATCAAGGCGATATTGACATCGCGTTGCGTATTCTCGATGACCTTCGCGGCCTCGGCGACACGGATACTCGAAGCCTTGTAGGTGCCCGCGCTTATGATGCTGGCATACAGGCTATCCACAAAATCACCCACTTCGGGGGTCGAGCCGGAAGTCACCTTGGTGATGGTCGGCAGGCGATGCTCCTTGTCGCCAGGGTTGATTCGCTCGGGGCTGTAGCCTGCGAAAAAATCCCGATTGAAAACGAGCCCGGAGCCCGCCTCCAGCAGGGGCACACACACCTCTTCGGTTGCCCCCGGGTACACCGTAGACTCATAGATCACCACATCGCCGCGGGACAGCACCCGCGCGACCGCCCGACTTGCACTCTCCAGTGGACTAAGATCTGGCCGTTTGTGCCGGTCTACCGGGGTGGGCACGGTCACTATAAAAACATTGCAGGCGCGCAGCTCGTCAAGCTGATCGGTGATGGTCAGGCCGGTGGCCGCCGCCAACTCATCGCGAGCGACTTCCAGCGTCGAATCGTGGCCCTCACGCAGCGAACGTACGCGCTGGGCGTTGATGTCGTAACCGACGGTCTTGTAGCGATGGCCGAACTCTACCGCCAAGGGTAATCCCACATAGCCCAGGCCGATCACGCCGATCAGGCTGTCTTCAATGTTCTTCATCGATGTTTATCCGAGTAGCGCCAGCCGTGCGCAAGCGATGGGATTTCAACATAATTGCGCCGACCTGTGGCGCGATCTCGTTCACACAAGCCAGTCTAACGACTAGCCATCAGCAACGCGTGCTATACGCGATGGGGGGGCCTCCGCGGTTACTTGCGATACCGTCGCGCGCCACAACGGCCGCACCCCGCCTTGCGCCTCCAGAAACCCGAGCATCGCTTCATGCGCGGCCAGCTCCTCGGCGGTGGGCACGCTGACCACGAGATGCAGATCGCCGCGCGAGAAGCCCACGCGCGCCTCGGCGCCCGGCGCATCGTCCTGCTCGGCCGCGGTGAGTGAAAGATCACCCTGCCCGCCGGTCATCGCCAGATACACCTCGGCGAGGATCTGCGCATCAAGCAGCGCGCCGTGCAGGTCGCGTCGTGAGTTGTCTACCTCGTAGCGCCTGCACAGGGCGTCCAGCGAGTTGCGCTGGCCGGGGTGGAGCTGGCGCGCGAGTGTCAGGGTGTCGAGCACACGACAGCGGCTGCGTACCTGGGTGATCGTGTGGCCCTTCAGGCGCAACTCGTGGTCGAGAAACCCGATATCGAACTCGGCGTTGTGGATCACCAGTTCGGCATCGCCCACGAACTCCAGAAGCTCATCGACGATCTCGCCGAAGCGCGGCTTGTCGGCCAGGAAATCCGCCGTGAGGCCGTGGACCTCGACGGCGCCGGGGTCCACCGCGCGTTCGGGATTGAGGTAGCGGTGAAAGTTCTGGCCGGTGGCACGGCGGTTGACCAGCTCCACACAGCCGATTTCAATGATGCGGTGGCCCTGCTCGGGTTCAAGGCCGGTGGTCTCGGTGTCCAGTACGATCTGTCTCATGGTGCCTCGCTGAGTTGGGCTTGCGCGCAGGCGCGGCGTTCAGACATTTCCGGCATGCGGGCAGGCCAGCAGCTGGTCGATGCCGCGGTTGGCCAGCATATCGGCGCGTTCATTGCCGGGATCCCCGGCATGGCCCTTGACCCAGCGCCAGTCGACCTCATGGCGCGCGGCCTGCGCATCGAGCTGCTGCCAGAGGTCCTGATTCTTTACCGGCTTGCGTGCTGCCGTCTTCCAGCCGCGCCGGCGCCAGTCGACCAGCCACTGGGTGATGCCATTTTTCACATACACCGAGTCGGTATACAGGTGCACGCGACAGGGACGCTTGAGCGCTGCGAGCGCCTGGATCGCGGCCATCAGTTCCATGCGGTTGTTGGTGGTCTCGCGCTCGCCGCCCCACAGCTCGCGCACATGTTCGCCGCTGCGCAGCAGCGCACCCCAGCCGCCGGGGCCGGGGTTGCCACGACACGCACCATCGGTGTGGATTTCCACCAGGCCGCGCTCGGCCATCAGCCGCAGTCTCGTGCGGTCGACTCGGCCATCAGGCGCAGTTCCGCGTGGTCGGCTCGGCAAGTCCGCCAACCACGCGCAGGCCATGGCGCCAACGCGTGGGCAGCATTGCAATGCGCGCGGTGCGCTTGTGGGCGGCCAGCAGATAGCCGCAGCCCAGTCCGCCGGGCAGCCAGCGGCGACAGAAGGCATCCACGGCGAGCTGGCGGTCGGGCCCGGGACCGCGTTGCATCGGCCAGCCGAACAGGTAACGACGCTGCACACGCACCTCGCAGTCGAGCAGTTGCAGCCAGTCGCGCACGCGATGTTCAGAGACGAAGCGCTCAAGCCCGCTGGGAAAACGGCTTCGCGAAACCAGCCTGCGCAGACCGAAGGCGCTCAATCGACTCAAGCCGAGGATCAGCACCTGGCCGTCCGGCCGCAGCACGCGATCGACTTCGCGCAGCAGCGCATGGGGCGAAGCTGCGTGCTCCAGGGTGTGCGGCAGCAGCAGGACATCCACCGAATGGGTGGCCAGCGGCAGCGCATCGTACGCGCCGACCGCGCTGACACCCGGGCCGGGCCGCGCATCGACCAGATGCGCACGATGGGTGCGGGCCAGATTCAGGAAGCCGCGCGCCTCTCCCCAGGTCCCTATCTGGACGAGTTCTTCACCGAAGGCGCGCTCGAGCACCTCGCCCACCAGCACCTGCTCACAGGCCAGCAGCCGCTGGCCGAGCGGCCCGGCGAGCCAGTTCGCGCCAGTCGCGGGGCCGCTTTCAAGGGGTTGTGGCGGCGGTGCGAAACCTGAAGGGTCCATGGCGTGCAAGCATACCGCGTCTGTGTGACCGGGCGCAGGCGTGATATGAACGCAGTGCGCGAAACGGGCAAAATGCCTTTGACCTGTCCGGGGGCATGGGTAGGATACCCCGATGTTGAATTCTCCAACCCCTGCCTGCGCCTGCCCGGAGCACACCGCGCCCGCCCTGACGGTCCCGGCCAGCTCCGCGCCATGAGGTGCGTGGCACGCATACTGGCGCTGACCGCGCCGCTGGCGCTG
>JBGTIC010000083.1:0-13985 GCA_041745895.1 Gammaproteobacteria bacterium | reverse complement strand
CTGGCGGCGAGCCGCCTGCAGCGCCTCGAGGGCCTCGGCGTAGGCGCGGGCGAACTCCTCGCCGAAGAGTTGCGGAAACTGTCCGGGTGCATGTCGTGTCAGGACTTCATAGAGTTCGGCGTATTGCTCCCAGTTGCGCGCCTTGGCCGAACCGGGCAGGAGCGCCTTGCGGCGGCCGCCGGTCTCGAAGCGTTGCTCGAGTTCGGCGGGGTCCAGGCGCTCGATGAAATCGATGAACGCCTGCTGCATCGCTGTCATCGTTGCGCCCTGATGTTCCTTGATATCACGAAATGCATCGCGCATGGCGGGTACGGCGGCCATGTACTCCGGACTGCTGTCCGTGAGCAGGCGGATCATCGCTTCCTGCATGCTGGCAGAGAACTTCAGCGGATTGTTGTTGCGCGGCTGGATCGTCGTGTTTCCGAGCTTCAGCTCATGCTTGTGGCGCGCTCGATCGTGCAGCGTCTCCGTGACGCCGGCGACCGTCTCGCGCAGCAGCTGACCGAGTGTATGCATCAGCGTCCCGGCATCCATGCTGGGCATGCTCTTCGCGTCGAGTCCGGCAGCGCGCAGGAACACACCCACGAGCTCGTCGGATGACTGATTGCCCGCAGACTTGTGCCCAGCTGTATTGCCGTCCTTCTGGCGTGCAGCGGCTTGGGCAGCGGTCTTTGGCTCACGGGGGCTCGCCCCCGCGCTGCCGTCCACGACACTGAGCTGCACTCGCTGCCGTCGGTCCGGCTTTTTCGGGTCGACAGGTTGAGTGCTGCCCGGCTTGAAGGATTCGGGCAGAGAGCCGCCGCTGTAGGTTTTCTCCAGGTGCAGATCGTCGAATTCACTGGTGAGCAGGTGCTCCTCGATGAGTTCGGGATTGTGGTCCGCGACCAGATCGACCCTCTGCGCCTGATTGACCGGGTCGGGGGCGCCTTCGAGCAATGCGGCGGTCAGATCGCTGTCGTCTGCGATCTGCACGACCATCAGGTACTCGCCCATGCGCAGCCGATCCCCCGAGAACAGCCGCTGAGTGCGACCGCGGCCGACGGGTGTGTCAGAGTCGTTAACGTAAACGCCGTTGGTCGACAGGTCGATCAGATGATAGCTGCCGGAGCGAAAATCTATCGCGGCGTGCCGGCTCGAGACGAAGCGCTCCGAATCCGGCAGGATCCAGTCGCACTCCAGTGAGCGCCCGAGATTACCGCCATGCCGATCGAATACACAGCGGGCGCGTTCGCCAAGGGCCGCGCGCTGCCGACTGATGATTTCGAGTGTCAGGGCCATGCTGCCTCCACCCGTAAGAATGAGGCTGAGTATAGAGCCAGTTGCTGATGCGGCAGGGGTCGGCATGCCAGATCTGTGATGGCAGTCTCACTGCCCTGCCAGCGAGCGTGCGCCGGTGCGCCACGCAACTGCCAGACGCACCGCATCGACGCTTCCCGGCGGTCTGCAGCGTCGGTCGATGCCGCGAATATGCTACCCTTCGGACGTCGGAGTGCGGCAAGGGATGTGCATGGCCAGCAGACAGATCTATCGCGTACTTTTCATGAGCCAGGGCAAGGTCTACGAAGTCTACGCCCGCAGCGTCGGCCAGGGTGGCCTGTTCGGCTTCATCGAGATCGAGGAACTGGTGTTCGGTGCGCGCTCGAGTGTCGTCGTCGACCCCTCCGAGGAGCGCATCAAGGCAGAGTTCGAGGGTGTGAAGCGCACCTTCCTGCCCATGCACTCGATCCTGCGCATTGACGAGGTCGACAAGCAGGGGACCAGCAAGATCTCCAAGTTCGAAGGCGGAAACGTGACGCAGTTTCCGGTGCCCGTGTACACGCCGGGCGGCGGCCCCGGCGCCGGCAGCTGATCCGGCCCCACGGTGCGGCTGGCGTATCTTGGCAGCGGCAGCCGTGGCAATGCGGCGCTGATCGAGCACGGCGACAGCCTGCTGATGCTCGACTGCGGGTTCTCTGCCACTGAAGCCGAAAGGCGATTGCGTCGCTCGGGGCGTGAGCCGGCGGATGTCAGTGCTGTGCTGGTGACCCACGAGCACTCGGACCACGCCAGTGGTGTGCTGCGGTTCGCCTCACGACATCAGATACCCGTCTACCTTACGCGCGGCACGGCCTGGGCGATTCGCGCGCAAGAATACGCGCATGTGCGTTACATCAGCGCGCACGAACCCTTCGAAGTCGGCAACCTCAAGGTGCGAGCGTTGCCTGTGCCCCATGATGCGCGCGAGCCCTGCCAGTTTGTTTTCGAGGCCGACGCGCAACGCCTGGGTGTGCTCACGGATGCCGGTCATCTTACCGCGCACCTGTGCGCGGCACTGGCCGACTGTGATGGGCTGGCAGTGGAGTGCAACCATGATGCCGACATGCTTGCGGTCGGCCCTTATCCCGCGGCGCTGAAGCGCAGGGTGGGCGGTGCGCTCGGTCACCTGAGCAACGCGCAGGCGGCGCAGCTGGTGGCCCTGCAGGACCAGGCGCGACTGCAGTGGCTGGTCGGTGTGCATCTCTCCGCGCAGAACAATACGCCGCTGCGGGCCCGCGAAGCGCTGAATGCCGCATTGGGAAGCGAGGCCACGCCGGTCTTTCTGGCCGAACAGGAGGCTGGACTCGACTGGCTTGAGCTCGCACCTTAGAAGGCCTGCAAGACTGCCTCGCGCTGGCGCCATCCGGTATCATGCCGGCTGCCAAGTCAGGGTCCGTCCCATGCTGTTACTCGCCGGCCCGCCCGCAGTTTCGGAATTTCGACTCGACAAGCTTCTGCGCAGGCTCCAGGCGCTGGAGCCCGCTGTCCTGGCCGTGCGTGCCGACTTTGAACACTATGTCAGTCTTGCCGCCGGGCTCTCGCCGGAAAAGCAGCGCCGGCTCGAGCGGCTGCTCAACTACGGCACCGATGCGGTGCGCGCGCCGGGACCGGGCCAGCAGCTATGGGCCGTACCGCGCCTGGGCACAATCTCGCCATGGTCCTCCAAAGCCAGCGATATCGCGCATCTGTGCGCACTGCCCGAGGTGCTGCGCATCGAGCGCGGTGTGCGCTTCGAGCTCGACGTGGCCGCGGCACGGCGGTTCGATGCCGGTGCGCTGCGTGCGCTCGCCTCCCTGCTGCACGATCGCATGACGCAGACGCTGCTGCTCGAAGCGCCGACAAACGCACAGATTTTCGAACGCCTCGCAGCGCGTCCGCTGGCCACCGTGGATGTGCTCGGTGAAGGCCGGGCGGCACTGGAGTCCGCCAACGAGGCACTGGGCCTGGCGCTGTCGCGCGACGAGATCGACTATCTTCAGGAGAATTTCACCCGACTGGCGCGAAATCCGACCGACGTCGAACTGATGATGTTCGCGCAGGCCAACTCCGAGCACTGTCGTCACAAGATTTTCAATGCCAACTGGATCATCGATGGTCAGGCGCGTGAGCAGACGCTGTTCGGCATGATCCGCAACACCCACGCGCACGCGCCCGAGGGTGTGCTCTCAGCCTACAAGGACAACGCCGCGGTGATCCGTGGCAGCCGCGGTCGACGCTTCTTCTCCGATCCGCTTTCCGGACGCTACGCCGCGCATGAAGAGGACATCCACATCCTCATGAAGGTGGAGACGCACAACCACCCCACGGCCATCGCGCCCCACGCCGGTGCCGCCACCGGCGCAGGTGGCGAGATTCGCGACGAGGGGGCCACCGGACGTGGCGCGCGCCCGAAGGCTGGACTGTGCGGCTTCTCGGTGTCTGCGCTGCGTATTCCCGGCGCGGTCAGACCGTGGGAAGCGGATTTCGGCAAGCCGCCACACATCGCCTCAGCGCTGGAGATCATGCTTGAAGGTCCGATCGGTGCGGCGGCATTCAATAACGAGTTCGGCCGTCCCAACCTTGCCGGTTACTTCCGCAGTTTCGAGCAGCTCAGCGGCGATGCGGCCGTGGCACGCGGCTACCACAAGCCGATCATGATTGCCGGCGGAATGGGCAACATCCGTGACATGCACGTCGAGAAGGCCGAAGTGCCGGTAGCCGGCAAGCTCATCGTACTCGGCGGGCCGGCGATGCTGATCGGCCTGGGCGGCGGAGCAGCATCATCGAAGCAGGGCAGTGAGGGCAGCGAGGCGCTGGACTTCGCCTCGGTGCAGCGTGACAACCCGGAGATGCAACGCCGTGCCCAGGAGGTCATCGACCGGTGCTGGGCGCTGGGTGATGCCAATCCCGTGCTGCTGATTCACGACGTGGGCGCAGGTGGGCTGTCCAACGCAATACCCGAAGCGGTGGATCACAGCCATCGCGGTGCCGTGGTCGACCTGCGGGCTATCCCCAACGATGAGCCCGGCATGTCACCGATGGAAATCTGGTGCAACGAGTCACAGGAGCGCTATGTGCTCGTGATCGCGGCCGATAGGCTTGCAGCGTTTGACGCAATGTGCCGGCGCGAACGCTGCCCCTACGCGGTGCTCGGAGACATCACCGCAGAGCGCCTGCTCAAGGTGCGAGATCCACAGTTCAACAATCTTCCGGTGGCCATGCCGATGGAGGTGTTGCTGGGCAAGACGCCCGGGATGGTGCGCGATGTCACACGTACGAGCACGCCGCCCCCGCAGTGGTGTCCCGACGATATCGACGTCACCGAGGCATTGCATCGTGTGCTGGCCCATCCCACTGTGGCCGACAAGTCTTTCCTGATCCACATCGGCGATCGCACCGTGGGTGGTCTGACGGCCCGCGACCAGCTGGTCGGCCCGTGGCAGGTACCGGTCAGCGACGTGGCGGTGACACTCGCCGATTTCGACGGCTACGCGGGCGAGGCCATGGCGATGGGTGAGCGCACGCCCGTGGCGCTGCTTTCGGGACCGGCCTCGGCTCGCCTGGCGGTCGCCGAGGCGTTGACCAACCTGGTGGCCGCCGACGTCGCGACGCTCGCGGACGTGCGCCTGTCTGCGAACTGGATGGCGGCGGCCGGCTGGCCTGGCGAAGATGCCGAACTGTTCGACACCGTCCAGTCGATCGGCGAGGAGCTCTGCCCTGCGTTGGGCATCGCAATTCCGGTGGGCAAGGATTCGATGTCGATGCGCACCACGTGGCGTGAGGCCGGCGAGCAGCGCGCTGTAGTGGCGCCGCTGTCGCTGATCGTCTCCGCGTTTGCGCCTGTGGCTGATGCCCGCCGCACGCTCGACCCCCAGATCGTTCTCGGTGCTGACGACACGGCGCTGCTGCTGATCGATCTGTCGGCCGGGCGCAACCGGCTCGGCGGTTCGATCCTCGCGCAGGTGTACGGTGCGCTGGGCCGCGATCCTGCCGATCTTGACTCGCCACAGCGCCTGGCGGGCTTTTTCCGCGCCATGGTCGAGGCACGCCGCGAGGCGCTGGTGCTGGCCTATCACGATCGCAGTGACGGCGGACTCATCGTCACCTTGCTGGAGATGGCGTTTGCCGGTCGCTGCGGCCTGACCATCGAGCTGCCGCACGATGCCGATGCCCTGGCGATGCTGTTTGCCGAGGAACCTGGTGCAGTGCTGCAAGTGCGTCGCAGTGATCTGGCGCGCGTACGCGCACTTTTCGCCGCACAAGGTCTGGACGCTGCGCTTTGCGATCTCGGGGCGCCGTCGCCGGGGCGGCGCATTATCGTGCGCCAGGGTGAGTATCGCCTGCTCGATGCTGATCGTGTCGAACTCAAGACCACCTGGTCGGATACGAGCTGGCGCATGCAGCGGCTGCGTGACAATCCCGACTGTGCCGATCAGGCCCGTACCCTGGTGCTCGATGATGCCGACCCTGGACTCAATGTCGTGCAGTCGTTCGCCGTCACGCCGCCTGCCGTGACGGGTGTTGCCAGGCCGAAAGTCGCGATCCTGCGCGAGCAGGGGGTGAATTCGCAGGTGGAAATGGCGGCGGCCTTTGACCGGGCGGGCTTCGATGCCATCGACGTGCACATGAGCGATGTGCTGGAAGGGCGTCGGGACCTGCGGGATGTGCGCGGGCTGGTGGCCTGCGGTGGTTTCAGTTACGGCGACGTGCTCGGTGCGGGCGAGGGCTGGGCCAAGACCATCCTGTACAACGCACAGGCCCGCGAGCTCTTCGCAGAGTATTTCCAGCGCGAAGATGCCTTCACGCTCGGGGTATGCAACGGTTGCCAGATGCTTGCAGCGCTGCGCGAGATCATCCCCGGCACCGACCACTGGCCGCGTTTCGTGCGCAATGCCAGCGAACAGTTCGAAGCGCGGCTGTCCCTGGTGGAAGTCGTCGAGTCGCCTTCGATGCTGCTCAGCGGCATGCAGGGCTCACGCTTGCTGATCGCAAGCTCGCATGGGGAGGGACGCGCCCTGTTCGCTGTCCCCGACGCGGTCGACCAGGTGCTGGCGCGCGGTCTCGTCTCGCTGCGCTATGTCGATCATCATGGACAGGCGACCATCCGCTATCCGCAGAATCCCAACGGCTCACCCGGGGGCATCTGTGCGCTGAGCAGCAGCGACGGCCGGGCGACCATCATGATGCCGCATCCCGAGCGCGTGTTTCGCACCGTGCAGCACGCCTGGCATCCGCCGGGCGCAGGTGAGGACGGCGCGTGGATGCAGCTGTGGTACAACGCGCGCCGCTGGGTCGATCAGGGCGGCTGACCACTCGGCCCGACGCGTTATCACCCGCCGCACAGCACAAACACCTTGTTCAGCCCCGGCGGGCGTGTGCGATGCTCGCCTGGGGCATCCAGCAGGCGTGAAACCCTGAGGGCACGTGGCGCGGCAGGCGCACGCGGGCAATGGGGCCTGCGCTGATGTCGCGTGCGTCGAAAACCTGCAGCTGCTGTTCCCGGCTGGCTTCGTTCCAGGCGAAGACAACTACGTAGCCGTCGTCCTCGGCCTTGCCGTCGTCTGCCGCCGCGAACCAGGCCTCCGAGTACCAGCTGTGCTCTGCGCCATCACTGAACGCGCCTGCGCACTCACCGCTGTGGGTATCGAACTTGCGTATGCCGGTCCAGTGCAGGATCTCGGGGTGGTGATCCACAAGATAACCCCAGCGCGTCTTTCGTCCGGTGTGTTCAGCATTCAGGCTTGGAAACTCAACGTTGTAGCGCTCATCGAGCTGCTCCTCGCGGGCCTCACCGGTACGCAGGTTCATGCGCCAGCGCCACAGGCGCGCGTTCATTCTCAGCTCGGCGATATTGCGCGCCGTGCGTGGCGCATCGATTGCGCCACCGGCCGTCCTGTCGGGCATGTAGCGACAGCCCACCATCACCACCTCATCACCTTCTTCCCAGGCGTTGATGGTGTGATAGATGAAGCAGGGAGAGAATTCGAACCAGCGAATCGAGTCGCTCGCGCCGTAGCGTGGAATGACGCCCAAGCGGGTCGGCATCTCCGGGTGGAAGTTCAGCTTGTGGCGACCCAGTGCCATTGCAGCCTCGTCGTGGAGCAGCGGCAGATCGTGCAGGATCGAGTAATGCTCGGTAATGGCCATGTCATGGGGCAGTCGCGGGCCGGGCAATTCGATGGGCACATGGTTGCGTACGGTGCCATCGGCTGCGACCACGCCGTAGCTCATGTACGGCGACTCGTTCCAGTAGTCGAAGAACATCAGTTCGCCGGTATGTGCGTCGACCTTGGGGTGGGCCGAGAACCCGCCACCATGACGCTTCGCGTAGGGCGCCTTCCCCAAGGTCTCCAGGGTCACCGGGTCGAGCGTGTAGATGTCACCCGACATGTACCAGCTGGCCAGGGCGACGCCGCCGTGACCGATGACATCAGTGTTGGCGGCATCCTTGAGACGCTTGTCGCTGCGGCCCTTGAGAGTTTCGCGGATCCCGTAGAACGTTGCGCACGCGGCGCGATCCTCTTCCCGCCAGGCGTCGGTGCGCACCCAGCGATTGCGGTACACCACGCGGCCACGCTCGAAGTGGGCGGCATGGATCATGCCGTCCCCGTCGAAAGGGTGATAGCGGCCCTGCGGCGCAAAACGCGGGTTTGGCCCGTTACGAAGGTAGACGCCATTTAGATCGGCCGGGATCTCACCGAGCACCTCGAGTGCATCCCAGACCGATTCGTCGGCGACCGGGGCGAACGCCCCCGTCAGCATCGGTCCGTAGCCATCACCGAACGGCGCATCGGGCGCGCATGCCAGAGATTTCGTGTGCAGCGCAGAGGGTTTCATACGGGGTTCTCCGCGGGGCTATCCCCGCAGCAGACCAAGTCAGTCTGCTTATGAAAGTCAGTCAAGTGTAAAGCAGCGCCCTACTGCCCGCAAGCCTTGATGCTGCGATGCAATACGCGTGTCTCTGCAGGGAGGTGCCGCGAACCGGGCTGGTCGCAGGCTCAGGCGCTGTCGGCCTGCGTCACTTGTTCGATGTCCCCGTCGTCTGCTGCGCCGTCGCCGGACGACACCACAGCTAGCCTTCGCCCGGACTGTGCGGCGAAGAAGCGCCGCATGCGCATGGCCCGATTGAGTTTTTCGCGGCGGACATAGGTCTGGTAGAGCAGGTCTTTCATCGCCTCGAGCAGCACGCCCGCGCGACTCGCATCGACTTCCGGGAGGGCGGTATCGCGATTTCCCGTGCCGCCGAAAATCACCGAGCGCAGCAGTTGTGCCGTATCGCCGTCGAGTTCGCACAATCCGACGATGTCCTCGAGCGTGTCGAACATACGCAGCCGTCCGCCTTCGCCCAGGTCCTCGAAGACCGCCTGCGCGGCGCGCCGGCACATCGAGGCGAAAGCGTTGAAGCAATCGCTGGCGTGGCAGGCGAGTGCCTCGCGAAACAGCCGGGCGACATTGGCGGGCAGGTAGCCAAAGGCGTAGCGTTCCGGCGCGCGTTCGAGCTCCTGTCCATTGCCGGCCAGCTCGATGTGTTCGGCAGTCTGACGGCGAACCGTGAACCGGAAGAATCTCGGCACGCCGCAGGCGTTGCAGCCAAACACAATACCCACGCGCTGCGGCGCGTCGCGCTGCAGGCTGGCGAAGTCGGGCACCGAGACGGGAGTCAGCCGCGCATGGGCGTGACAGTGCGGACATTGACCAGGCAGCGGTTGCGCCGCCGGTGCCTGCAGTCCTGCCCGTGTGATGGTCCACATGGGAATAGCAGTCTAGGCTGCCAGCGCGTCAAGTGCCAGCGTTTGACGTATGCCCGACTTCCGCGTCGACGCGCGTCAGGCTTCCAGCCGCCGATAGCGGATGCGGTGCGGCTGGTCGGCATCATCGCCACGCCGTCGCTTCAGGTCGGCCGCGTAGTCCGCGTAGTTGCCCTGGAACCAGACCACCTGGCTGTCGCCCTCGAAGGCCAGGATGTGCGTGGCGATGCGATCGAGGAACCAGCGGTCATGCGAGATCACCATCGCGCATCCGGGGAACTCCAGCAGCGCCTCTTCGAGTGCGCGCAGCGTCTCGACGTCCAGATCGTTGGTCGGTTCGTCAAGCAGGATCACGTTGCCGCCGGACTTCAGGACCTTGGCCAGATGAACACGGTTTCGCTCACCGCCCGAGAGCAGCCCGATCTTCTGCTGCTGGTTGGTGCCGCGGAAATTGAAGCGCCCGACGTAGGCCCGCGAGGATGTCTCGTAACTGCCGATGCGGATCATGTCCAGGCCATCGGAGATCTCCTGCCAGACCGTCTTGGCATCATCGAGACTCTGGCGTGACTGGTCGACATAGGCCATCTGCACGGTGTCGCCGATGGGGATGTTGCCGCTGTCGGGGTGTTCCTGACCGGTGATCATCCTAAACAGCGTGGTCTTGCCGGCGCCGTTGGGGCCGATGATGCCGACGATTGCACCGGCAGGGACCTGAAACTCGAGATTCTCGAACAGCACCTTGTTGCCAAACGACTTGGCCACACCCTGGGCATGAATCACCAGGTCGCCCAGGCGCGGGCCTGGCGGGATATAGATCTCGTTGGTCTCGTTGCGTTTCTGGTATTCCTGCGAAGAGAGTTCCTCGAAGCGCTGCAGGCGGGCCTTGCTCTTGGCCTGACGGCCCTTGGGATTCTGTCGTACCCAGTCGAGCTCCGCACTCATTGCCTTGCGGCGGCCTTCCTCCTGCTTTTCTTCCACCGCCAGGCGCGCTTCCTTCTGCTCCAGCCAGGACGAGTAGTTGCCCTGCCAGGGGATGCCGTGACCCCGATCGAGTTCGAGGATCCAGCCGGCGACGTTGTCGAGGAAGTAGCGGTCATGGGTGACCGCGATCACCGTGCCCGGATACTCCTCCAGAAAGCGCTCCAGCCACGCGACACTCTCGGCATCGAGGTGGTTGGTGGGCTCATCGAGCAGCAGCATGTCGGGTGCGGAGAGCAGCAGCCGGCACAGCGCGACGCGCCGTCGTTCACCCCCGGAGAGTGTCGTGACATCCGCATCCCATGGCGGCAGGCGCAGCGCCTCGGCGGCGACTTCCAGCTTGCGCTCGAGATTGTGCGCATCGGCGGCCTGGATGATGTTCTCGAGTTCCGCCTGCTTTTTTGCCAGCGCATCGAAATCGGCGTCCGGTTCGGCATAGGCGGCATAGACGGCATCGAGCGCCTGCTGGGCATCCACAAGCTCGCCTAAGCCCTCCTCGACATTGCCGCGCACGTCCTTGTTCGCATCGAGGTCGGGTTCCTGCGGCAGGTAGCCGATCTTGATGCCCGGCTGCGGTCGTGCCTCGCCTTCGAATTCCCGGTCGATCCCCGCCATGATCCGCAGCAGCGTGGACTTGCCCGAACCATTCAGGCCCAGCACGCCGATCTTGGCACCCGGGTAGAAGGACAGCGAGATGTCGCGAATGATATAGCGCTTGGGCGGCACGATCTTGGCCACCCGGTTCATCGTATATATGTATTGAGCCATGGGATTGTCTTCAGTTCGCCCGAAGTCTTGAGTCAGTGTCGGCGCCGCAGGCGCACGCCGCAGCGCAACGGTCGTAAAGCCGGCGATTATCCGCTTTCGAGCAGCGCATGGCCACCGGGCCCTGGCGCCGAATTTGCTAGAATCTGCCCCGGTTCCACGCAGCAGACGCACATGCACCAGCTTATTGAAACACGCGACATTGCCCCGGGCAGCACGCTTCTGGTCTCCGGGCCGCAGATTGCTGCCTACGGATTCGGACATGGCCACCCGTTCGGGCCGGATCGCCACGAAGCTTTCATGCAGGCCGCGCGAAATGCCGGTTTGCTGGAGCGCGTGGCGCACCTGTCGCCGCGACGCGCCACGTTCGACGAACTCACTGCATTCCACGCCCCGGACTACGTGGCTTTCGTGGAGCGCCGCTGTGCGGAAGGTACCGGCTATCTGGATGGCGGAGACACGCCGGCATTGCAGGGCCTGTTCGATTCGGCGTGCTGGGTTGTCGGTGCGACGCTGCGCGCGGTCGAACAGGTGATGACCACAGGCGGGCGTGCTTTCGTGCCGATCGCCGGTCTGCACCACGCCTCGCGCAGTGCGGCAGCGGGCTTCTGCGTGTTCAACGATTGTGGTATCGCCGCCGAGCTGCTGCGCAGCCGCTACGGACTTTCGCGCATCGCCTATGTGGACATCGACGCCCACCATGGCGACGGTGTGTTCTACGGCTTTGAGGAGGATCCGGCGATGCTGTTCGCCGATACCCACGAAGACGGTCGCTATCTCTATCCCGGTACCGGTGCGCGCATCGAGACCGGTCGTGGCCCGGCCGCAGGCACGAAACTCAATCTGCCACTGCCGCCGGGGGCGGGTGATGCCGAGTTCCTGGCAGCCTGGGAAGAAATCGAGGCCTACCTCGAGGCAGGCAGGCCCGAGTTCATCCTGCTGCAGTGTGGTGCCGACAGTCTGGCCGGAGATCCGATCACCCATCTGCGCTTCTCGGAAGCCGCGCACAGCCACGCGGCGGCACGCCTGTGCGCAGTGGCCGAACGCCATGCCCAGGGGCGTATCGTCGCGATGGGCGGCGGGGGCTATAACCGCGACAATCTCGGTCGCGCATGGTCGGCCGTGCTCGCCGCCTTCATTGCCCATGAGCACAACGGCGACTAGCGTGCCGGTACGCCGCTGTGCCCGGTGCCGGCTGTTACAATTGGCGCGCGCGGCGGCATGGAACGCCGCCATGCCCGCACCGCCCAGGAGACCAGCGTGTTCAATGCCGACATGAAGATTGCCGGGTTCGACCCGGAACTCGAAAGCGCCATTCGCGCCGAGGAGCAGCGCCAGGAGGACCACCTGGAACTGATCGCCTCGGAGAATTACGCAAGCCCCAGGGTCATGGAAGCCCAGGGCACCGTACTGACCAACAAGTACGCGGAAGGCTATCCCGGCAAGCGCTACTACGGCGGCTGCGAACATGTGGACGTGGCCGAGCGCCTGGCCATCGAGCGTGCCTGCCGCCTGTTCGGTGCGGACTATGCGAATGTCCAGCCGCATTCCGGCTCGCAGGCCAACGCCGCGGTTTACCTCGCGCTGCTGTCTGCCGGTGACGCCATCCTGGGCATGAGCCTGGATCACGGCGGTCACCTGACCCATGGCGCGAAGCCCAACTTCTCGGGCAAGCTCTTTGATGCCCATCAGTACGGCGTGGATGCCACGAGCGGCGAGATCGACTATGCGCAGGTCCACTCGCTGGCCGAGCAGCACCGTCCGAAGATGATCGTCGCGGGTTTCTCTGCGTATTCACGTATCGTCGACTGGCAGCGTTTCCGTGACATCGCCGACAGTGTCGGGGCCTTTCTGATGGTCGACATGGCGCACGTCGCAGGCCTCGTCGCCGCCGACGTGTACCCCAATCCGGTGCCGATCGCCGATGTGGTGACCACGACCACCCACAAGACCCTGCGCGGACCGCGCGGTGGCCTGATCCTCGCCAAACGCAACGACGCGCTGACCAAGAAGTTCAACTCGCTGGTGTTTCCCGGCACGCAGGGCGGGCCACTGATGCATGTCATCGCCGCCAAGGCGGTGGCCTTTCTCGAGGCGCTCGAGCCGGGGTTCGCCGACTACCAGCGTGAGGTCGTGGCCAATGCGCGCTGCATGGCCAGCACGCTCACCGCACGCGGTTATCGCATCGTCTCGGGCGGCACCGACAATCATCTCGTGCTGGTCGATCTGATCGACAAGGACATCACCGGCAAGGATGCGGAGGCGGCACTCGGCCGCGCCAACATCACGGTCAACAAGAACACGGTGCCCAACGATCCGCGCTCGCCGTTCGTGACCAGCGGCCTGCGCATGGGCACGCCTGCGATCACGACGCGCGGCTTCGGTCTGGCGGAGACGGCACAGATGTGCGAATGGATTGCCGACGTCCTCGATGACATCGGCAGCGAGGCTGCGATCACCCGCGTGCGCGAGCAGGTAGTTGCGCTGTGCCGGCGGTTCCCGGTTTACGCTCAGGCGCGCTAAAGGCGCGCGCCAGTTAAGGGCGTCCCATGCACTGTCCCTTCTGCGGCCACGACGAGACCAAGGTCATCGACTCGCGGCTGGCCGGGGAGGGCAGGCAGGTGCGCCGTCGCCGCGAATGCCTGCGCTGTGAGGAACGCTTCACCACCTTCGAGACTCCGGAGCTGGTAGCCCCGCGTCTGGTCAAGCGTGATGGCCGCCGTGAGCCCTTCGATGAACACAAGCTGCGCGCCGGCATGGCACGCGCGCTGGAGAAGCGGCCCGTCGCCGTCGAGGATATGGAGGCTGCGCTGCAGCGTATCGTGCACCGGCTGCAGACGATGGGTGAACGCGAGATTCCGTCGAGTCGGCTGGGCGATCTGGTGATGGACGCGCTGCGTCAGCTCGACGAGATCGCCTATGTTCGCTTTGCCTCGGTCTATCGCAGCTTCCAGGACGTGACGGAATTCCAGGAGGAAATACAGCGACTCCAGCAGCTGGCGCGAACCGCCGCCGCGCGCGAGCAGATGTCGCTGCTGCCCGATGAAGAAGATCCGTGAGCGAACGGCGCACAGAAGATGCCCGCTGGATGGCCCGTGCGATTGAGCTTGCCCGCCGCGGACTGACCAGCACTGCGCCGAATCCCCGCGTGGGCTGTGTGATCGTGCGCGACGGACACGTGGTCGGCGAGGGCTGGCATCGTCGCGCAGGCGAGCCGCA
>JBGTIC010000082.1:0-4378 GCA_041745895.1 Gammaproteobacteria bacterium | reverse complement strand
GGCCGTGTTCGGCCTGGGCTGTTTCTGGGGCGCGGAGCGCGCGTTCTGGCAGACCCCCGGCGTGTGGACCACGGCCGTGGGCTATGCCGCCGGCCTCACGCCCAATCCCACGTACGAAGAAGTGTGCACCGGACGCACCGGTCACAACGAAGTCGTGCTGGTGGTGTTCGATCCCACACAGATCAGCTACGCCGAGCTGCTGAAAGTGTTCTGGGAATCGCACAACCCTACGCAGGGCATGCGCCAGGGCAATGATGTCGGCACGCAGTACCGCTCGGGGATCTACTGTTGCAATGAGGCACAACGCGCGACCGCCGAGCGTTCGCGCGAGGACTACCAGAAGGCGCTCCAGAAGGCAGGTTTCGAGCCTATCACCACAGAAATCCTGCCGATCGAGGAGTTCTACTACGCGGAGGACTACCACCAGCAGTACCTGGCCAAGAACCCGGGCGGCTACTGCGGACTTGGGGGCACCGGTGTGAGCTGCCCCGTCGGCATTGCGGCGGCTGGCTGACAATGGACCGCTCCACGAAATCCCCCAGGATTCCGGTCGCTGCGCTCTGCCTGTTGTTTGCTCTCGGGTCTCACGCCGGAAGTCCTTCCGCGAACGAGATTCTGTTTTCCGATGTGCGCATCTTCGATGGCTCCTCCGAGCAGCTCTCGATGCCCACCCGGCTGCTGGTGCGCGGCAACCACATCGTCGCCATCGGCAACGACATCGCGTTCAGCCCGCAGGCGCAGGTGATCGACGGGCGTGGCCACACTCTGATGCACGGCCTGATCGACGTGCACGTGCATCTGACCTTCGGCGCACTTAGCATGCCCCAGCTGCTCTCACCCGAGCTCACGCCCGAAAGCGCGGAAGCCGCCGCGGCGCAGGAAGCCGAGGCCATGCTGTTGCGAGGCTTCACCGCGGTGCGCGACCTCGGTGGACCGGTCTGGGGCCTGAAAGCGGGCATCGATGCCGGCCGCTACGTCGGCCCGCGCATCTGGCCCTCGGGCGCCACGATCAGCCAGACCGCCGGGCACGGCGATTTCCGGCTACCCCACGAGCGCTCGCGGCGTTTCTTCGGCGAACCCTCGCGCGCCGAACTTCTGGGGGCGACATTCATTGCCGATGGACGTGCCGATGTGCTCACCGCCGTGCGCGAGAACCTGCGTTTCGGCGCCAGCCAGATCAAGCTGATGGCCGGTGGTGGTACGTCTTCGGCTTATGATCCGGTCGACGTGACCCAGTATACGCTCGACGAGATGAAGGCGGCGGTGGAAGCGGCCGAGGACTGGGGCACCTACGTGACGGTGCATGCCTACACCTCGCGCGCGGTGCGCCGGGCCATCGAGGCGGGCGTGCGGGTCATCGAGCACGGCCAGATGCTCGATGCCTCCACACTTGCGCTGATGGTCGAAAACGACGTGTGGCTGTCGGCCCAGACACTGCGGGAAAGCACACCGGATATGGATGCCTCGCGACGCAGCAAGCGCGAACCAGTCATGCAGGGCCAGGCACGCATGTGGCCCATGGCCAGGGACCTCGGCGTGAAGATCGCGTGGGGCACCGATTTTCTGTTCGAGCCCGCGTTGAACCCTCAGCAGAACGAACTCATCCTGCTGCTGACCGAGTGGTTCCAGCCCGCACGGATCCTGAGGATGCTGACACACGACAACGCGCAACTGCTGGCGCTTTCGGGCTCCCGCAGTCCCTATGAGGGAAGGCTCGGCGTCATCGAAGAAGGCGCACTGGCCGACCTGCTCCTCGTCTTCGGAAATCCGCTTGAGAGCCTGTCGCTGATGGCCGGTCCGGCGGAGAACTTTCTCATCATCATGAAGGATGGCGAGATCTTCAAGAACACGCTGTCCCGTCTGGATTGAGGCGCCGTGCCGATCCGAGCACGGCCATTGCGGGCACACTGGCTACAGCAAACAGTTCGTGGGCGAGGTGCTCAGCGCTGGGATACCAATGCTACTGTCGCGGTGACCTGGTCCAGGGCGGACCTTGGGTTCGGCCGGAGGCCGGTTTGCATGGCGATCCGCCGGAGCGCTACGCGCGCAGTCACGCCCTTATGGCCGAACTTCTTGAGTGGCTCACTCGGTCGCAGAATGCGGGCTAGCGCGCTGAACTGAAGAGTGCAGCAAGCCGGGCACCACCAAGGACCATTGCAAAGATGGCGATTCCAGGTACGGGCTTGCCTGCGGCTCGTTCATGGCCATCGCAATGTCGAGCAATTCCTTTGAGATCTGGCTCACCCTGCGCATGTGTTCGTGCGCCCGGATGATCGCCTTCTGAAGATCGACCGTAGCGAGTTGTGCGTCATCAGCGAGGCCGCTCAGGCGCTTCTCAAGTCCGCTTTCACGGCGGATGACCGCGTCGCGGCTGTGAAGTTTGGTCCTGACAGGCTCGAGCGAGGAAAGGGACAAGGCCGTTGAAGGCTGCGGACAGCCGGGTGCTCGGTTGGCCCGCACGTGCCGCTCGATAAGTGCTACGTCCTGCGAGGTGACCCGCTCCATGACTTCGACGCCCGAAGCTTCTTCACCCGGTCGGGTGAGGGCGGCCTGCCGCGCCTCGGCGAGGTCGGCTCGGAGTGCGGTCTTCAGGGCGTTGAAGAATTCGACTTTCTCGCGATGCGAACGCATATCCTCAAGGGCCTTGAGGTACGACTCCCGACGTGCGGTCGCATGTTTGGCTTCCGAAACTCTAGCTGTCGAAGGATAGCCCGAAGCGTGCTGAGTCGCCAGCCTGGTCAAATGCTCTTCCGCGGCCCCGGAAACTATCAGGCGGAATGGTGGCTCATCGTGGAGCCCCATCTCGATCAACGACCGCGACGATACGCTCCAGCGCCGGGTGCTCGCCACCGGTCGCCGGTGTGAGCAGAAATACCCGTGCCGTCAGGTCCGGTAGATAGCCCAGCCGCTCCACCCCGTAGCGCCGACACACATCCTGCTCGATCATCGCCGGTGCGAAGAAGATGCCGGCGCCCTGTTCGCCAAAGGCCTCGCGCAGCGCAGCATCGTCGAACTCCCCGACTATGTGCGGCGTGACGCTGCGGGCTGCAAACCAGTCATCGAGGATCGCGCGCGCCTCGACGCGGGTGCTGGGCAGCAGCAGCGGGGCGCCATCCAGCGATGCAGGGAAGTCTTTAGCGTAGCGTGCAGTCAGGTCCCGCGTGGCAAAAGCTGCCAGCGAGCTCGCCATCAGTTCGCGGGAGGCGGCCGGCGGAGACAGCCCGGCCGGCGCGCGATCCAGCGACAGCACGGCATCGACGCGCCGAGCTGTGAGGTCGCGCAGCAGAGTATCGCGCGTGCCCTCCAGACAGACCAGCCGGGGTGCGGGTGTCATCGCCAGCACCGGTGCGAGGACGCGGCGAACGAGCAGTCGGGGCAACAGCGCGTTGATGCCGATGCGCAGGCCGGGCAGTTCTGCGGACTCCCCTCCGACCAGCCGATCGATCAGCGCCTCACCCAGCCGGAAGATCTCGTCGGCATAGGCCATGGCCTGACGGCCGCGCTCCGTGGGCACAAGGCCGCGACCCCGGCGCTGCAGCAGCTTCACGCCAAGCTGTTGCTCCAGTACCCGCAGCTGGCCGCTGATGGTCTGCGGCGTGACATGCAACTGCTCGGCGGCCTGGCGAATCGAGCCCTCGCGGATCACGGTGCGCAGGTACAGCAGGTGGAGATAGTTGAGCTGTCGGACGTCCACAATACCTCGAAATGCTCGATCTGCAATAACCAAAATATCGACTTTATCTTACTTCAGTGCCGCTCTATCGTGTGGTCTCGGCTCATCCGCAAAGGAGTGCGAATATGTCGGCCACCGCCCAAACGATCGAATCCCCCGTGGCCGCGAGGCCGCAGGCCCCGCTGCCGCTGCCTGTCAGCGCAATTGAAAAGCACGGCGCGCTGCCGCGACTGGCGCACGACGACCAAGCGCGCCTTAACGTCGGCGCGGCTTTCAATACGTTTCTTTCACAGCGGCTGCTGCCGACCGTGAAACATGCCGCGGCCACGCAGGTGGAACCCGCACGTCAGGCACGCCTGGGTCGCCCGGCCACCGATCGTCACGAGTATCGCCGTGACCTCGAAGCCAATCTGACCTGGCGGCTGTGGAGCAGACTGCGCCGCAGCAATATGGAAATGCTGCAGCAGGCGGGGCGCTTGGCTGTGCTGCCGCAGCTGCCTGCGCTGGTGGAAGCCTGCCGCAGGATCAATGCCGGCCACGACCGACTCGAGCTCGACGCCGGCTTCCAGCCCCCGGGCTATCTGGAGCGCCTTCACTCGCACGTGATGCCTGGTGGCTATGTTGCCGAACTGGGCCCCGATGATGTGGCCGCCGGCGCCACCTACGACGTGGTCACCCATGCCGTGCTGGGCGGACGCTCGGGTC
>JBGTIC010000081.1:0-11616 GCA_041745895.1 Gammaproteobacteria bacterium | reverse complement strand
TCGAACCTCCATGCGCTGGCCTGGTGTGCCTGGAAGCGTCACGGCTGGCGCAGGGTCATGGTGGCCATGGATGCGCGCATGGGCGAGATCTACGCGCTGGCCTGCGAACTCGACGTCCATGGACGCGCAACGGCCGTGGGGGAGGAGCAAGTACTGCCACCGGGCGAACTGCGGCTGCCGCCGGGGGCATGGAGCGGAGCCGGACCCGGCTGGGCAGCCCAGGCCCGATCGCTGGCTGCGATCGTCGGCAGCCTGAACGGGCTGGATGACCGCCTGTATCCGGACGCTGCGGCGGTGGCTTCCCTGGCCGCCCTGGCCCTGGCCGATGGCATCAGCGGCATCGACGCAGGCGCAGCCCAGCCGGTCTACCTGCGGGATCGCGTCGCTACACCGAAAAACCCCAAGGCTGGGGTTTGATCAATAAAACGTGCAAAGACCGTAACCTGGATGCAATACTTCGGGCGTTTAATGACGCCGGATTTACGAACAGGCCGGGATGACCCATGAGTGGCAACACCATACTGATCGTTGAAGACGAGAAAGCGATCCGGGATATGCTCGTCTTCAATCTGAGCCGCGCAGGCTACACCTTGCGCGAGGCGGTGGACGGGAAGACTGCCCGAACCATGGTCGCGGATCGCTTCCCGGACCTTATCCTGATGGACTGGATGCTGCCCGACGTCAGCGGGCTGGAACTCACGCGGGTGTTCAAGCGCGAGGATGCCACCCGCGATATCCCGGTCATCATGCTCACGGCTCGCGTGGAGGAAGATGACCGGGTTGCGGGTCTCGAGGGCGGTGCCGATGACTACATCGTCAAGCCTTTCTCACCGCGCGAGCTGCTGGCGCGGATCAACGCGGTCATGCGTCGTTACTCGGCGGGCGAGGATGACGTCATCAGCATCGGCGGCCTGGCGCTCGATGCCGCCGGCCACCGTGTCACCGTCGGCGAGCAGAGCATCGCACTCGGCCCCACCGAGTACCGGCTGCTGAGCTTCTTCATGCATCACCCCGACCGGGTGTACAGCAGAACACAGCTGCTGGATCGGGTCTGGGGCGGGAACGTCTACGTGGAGGAGCGCACCGTCGATGTGCACATCCGGCGTCTGCGCAAGGCGCTGACCGACTCGGGCTGTGACAAGCTCATCCAGACGGTACGCGGGGCAGGTTATCGCTTCTCGGCCCGGGAGGCCTGATGGGCGGATCCATCGCCAGCGTGCTGGCGTGGCGCCTGGCGGCGCTCACCGCCGTCACGGTCACGCTGGGTTGGGTGGTTGGTGGCATGCTGTGGTGGCTGCTCGGACTCGCGGTATTCACGATCGTGTATTTCGTCGTCAGCATCCAGACGCTGGAGCAGTGGCTGCGCACCGGCAAGCGTCGCAGTGCCGCCACCGGCACCGGTGTATTTGCGCCGATCTATTCGGATATCATCCAGCTCAAGCAGCGTGCGCGACGCCGCAAGAAGCGCTTCCACCGTCTGCTTCGCGAGGTGCGCGAGTCCACAGGCGCGATGCACGACGGTGGCGTCATCCTCAACGCCGACCTGGAAATCATCTGGCTCAATGAGGCCGCAGGACGACTGCTGGCCCTGGATGTTGCGCGTGACCAGGGGCAGCACATCACGAATCTGGTCCGCTATCCGGCGTTCGTCGCCTACCTCGAGCGGCAGCAGTACGCCGAGAAGCTGCAGATGCCGGGCCCGACCCGCGGCACCCACCTGTCCGTGCAGCTGATTCCCTACGGCAATGAGCAGAAGCTGCTGATCGTCCAGGACGTTACCCGGCAGGTGCGACTCGAGAACATGCGCCGCGACTTCGTTGCCAATGCGTCGCACGAACTGCGCTCGCCATTGACAGTGGTCGGTGGGTACCTCGAAGGCCTTGCGGATGATCGGGAACTGCCCGGTGCCTGGCAGGAGCCGGTCGTGGAAATGCAGCGCCAGGTGCGCCGCATGAACTCCATCGTGCATGACCTGATCACGCTGTCACGGCTGGAAGCAGCAGAGCGCGAGGCGGGCGATGACCCGGTGGACGTCCCGGCCATGCTTGGCCTGCTGCAGCGCGAAGCCTTGACGCGCGCAACGCGTCCGCAGCACATCGAGTTGCAAGTGGACGACGACGTGCTGGTAAGCGGCGAGGAGCAGGAGCTGCACTCGGTGTTCAGCAATCTGCTGAACAACGCGTTGCGCTTTACGCCAGAGGAGGGGCACGTCGCCTGTCGCTGGTGGCACGACGATACGGGTGCGCACTTTTCCATTGCTGACACCGGGATCGGTATTCCTGAGGAGCTGATACCGCGCATCACCGAGCGCTTTTTCCGTGTCGACAGCGGACGCGCACGCGAGGTCGGTGGGACGGGACTCGGCCTTGCCATTGTCAAGCATGCGCTGCTGCGTCACGGCGGGCAGCTCGAGATCGTCAGTGCGCCAGGCCATGGCAGTACCTTCACCTGTCACTTTCCTCTCGAACGCTCCTTGTTTCGCAAAGTTGCGCAGACGTCCAGCGCCTGAACCGTGTGCAGGCCGTGCTGTCGCAGCGGCAGGGCCGGTGATATTCTACTGTCTGCATCACTCGGCCGCGTGATCCCGCCCGGAGAAAGACATGGACGCCGCAGACCTCAGTCAGCATATTTCCAAGCGCTTCAACGAGGAACTCGAGAGGCTGCGCAACGGCGTATTGAGCATGGGTGGGCTGGTGGAATCCCAGCTGGAATCAGCGGTTCAGGCGGTTGTCGTCGGCGACAGCGAGTTGGGCTTGCGTGTCGCGCGAGACGACTACAAGGTCAACCGGATGGAGGTCACCATCGATGAGGCCTGCAGCCGCATCCTTGCGACGCGCCAGCCGGCGGCAAGTGACCTGCGGCTGATCGTGGCGATCATCAAGACCATCACCGATCTGGAGCGCATCGGGGACGAGGCTGAAAAGATCGGCTTTCTCGCCTCGCGTCTGGCCAGTATGGAGCGGCCGTCGGATCGTTACCGCGAGCTGAAGACCCTCGGAGATCATGTGCAGCTGATGGTGCACAACTCACTGGATGCGTTCGCGCGTCTCGACGCCAAAGCTGCGCTGGCGACGGTGAAGCTCGACGATCAGGTCGATGACGAGTACGACAGCATCACCCGTCAGTGCATCACGTTCATGATGGAGGATCCGCGCACCATCAGCCGGGTCATGAACGTCACCTGGGTTGCCCGCGCGCTGGAGCGTATCGGTGATCACGCCAAGAACATCTGCGAATACGTGATCTACATGGTTCACGGCAAAGATGTGCGCCACACCGACAGCGAGGCCATCGAGCGCGAGGTCATAAAGGGCGGCAAGCCCTGAAATGGAAGCGCTGCGAGCACAGCGCCGCACGCTGAACTGGGTCGGCTTCGGCGCCTGTGCGGCGCTGATGGCCTATGCGCTGTATGCCGAGCACGCCCTCGGGCTGGCGCCGTGTCCCCTGTGCGTGTTCCAGCGTCTCGCGGTGATCGGGTTAGGCGTGGTGTTCCTCGCAGCCGCCCTGCACCACCCGCGGGGCACCCTTGGTGCCCGCGTCTATGCCGGACTGATCCTTCTGGCCGGTGGCAGTGGGGTCGCCGTTGCCGGTCAGCACGTGCGCCTGCAGAATCTTCCGGCCGACGAAGTCCCCGCCTGCGGACCCGGTCTGGACTTCATGCTCGATGTGTTTCCGCTGCACGAAGCGCTGCGCATGGTGTTCTCCGGCTCCGGGGAGTGCGCCGAAGTCGACTGGGCCTTTCTCGGCCTGAGCATGCCTGCCTGGGTCCTCATCGCCTGCGTTGTTCTGGTTCTCATGGGGCTCGTTGCCAACTGGCGTCCACGCTCGCAGCGCGCTGTCACCTAGCGGGTACGTTCAGCATGCCCATGACGCCGCCGCCACCGGTAGCGGGCGCGGCAGGCGATGGAAATCACCCGCCAGCGCTGCCGAGCATCCTTTCCAGAATGGCGCCGTAAGTTTTTCTCAACCTGTCGATATCGGCGACGCGGACGTGTTCATCGATCTTGTGGATGCTCGCGTTGATCGGACCCAGTTCGATCACATCCACGCCATAGGGTGCGATGAAACGACCGTCCGAAGTGCCTCCGCCAGTGGACAACTCAGGGGTCACGCCGAGGTGTTCGATCACCGCCGCCTGCACAGTCTCGGTGAGCTTGCCCTCGCCGGTCAGGAACGGCTCGCCGGCCAGCCGCCACTCGATCTCGTAATCGATGCCAAGCTCGGCGAGCAGGCCCTCGACATGCGCGCTGAGCGTCTTGTGGGTCCACTGGGTCGAATAGCGGAAATTGAACCGGGCCCGCAGAGAGCCGGGCACGACGTTCGGCGCGCCAATCCCGGTCTCGACCCACACGGCCTGGAAACTCGTCGGCGGGAAAAACGCATTGCCTTCATCGAGGGGGTGTGCGGCGAGGTGGGCGACCAGTCGTGCGAAGTCGTGGATCGGATTGCGCACGAGCTGCGGATAGGCAACATGCCCCTGGATGCCCTTCACCGTGATGATGCCGGAGAACGAGCCGCGGCGACCGACGCGCACGACATCCCCGAGCTGGCGATGGCTCGAGGGCTCACCGACCACGCACCAGTCGATCGTCTCGCCACGCGCGTGCAGCGTCTCCATGACCCGCACGGTGCCGTCCTGGGCTGGGCCTTCCTCGTCGCTGGTGATCAGGAAGGCGATCGATCCGGGAGGCTCGGGATGTTGTGCGAGAAAGTCCTGCACCGCGCCCACCATGGCGGCAAGACTTGCCTTCATGTCGGCCGCACCGCGCCCGTAGAGCAGACCGTCACGAATTTCGGGGACAAAGGGATCCAGGCTCCACTCGTCCAGGGGACCAGGCGGCACGACATCGGTGTGTCCGGCAAAGCACAGCACGGGTCCGGAATTGCCGCGCCGGGCCCAGAGATTGTCGGTTTCGCCAAAGCGCAGGTGCTCGATGACGAAGCCCAGGGGTTCGAGCTGTTCGGCAAGCAATTGCTGGCAACCGGCATCGGTCGGGGTTACCGACGGGCGGCGGATCAGTTCACGGGTCAGTTCCAGCGTATCCATGCGTATGCTGTGCATCCTTGTTGCTCGCGTCTATTCGGCCAGACGCAGCAGTTCGTTCAAGCTGGTCTTGGCACGCGTCCTGGCATCCACACGCTTGACGATGATCGCGGCATAAAGCTGACAGCGTCCGTCCGAGGAGGGCAGCGTGCCCGACACCACGACGCTCCCGGCGGGCACCCGGCCGTAGAGGATCTCGTCTCGCTCACGATCGTAGATGCGGGTGCTTTGACCGATGAACACGCCCATCGAGATCACCGAGCCGGCTTCGACGATCACGCCTTCGACCACCTCGGAGCGCGCGCCGATAAAGCAATCGTCTTCGATGATGGTCGGGTTGGCCTGCAGCGGTTCGAGAACGCCGCCGATACCGGCGCCACCGGAAAGGTGAACGTTCTTGCCGATCTGCGCACAGCTGCCAACCGTGGCCCAGGTATCGACCATGGTGCCCGAGTCCACGTAGGCACCGATGTTCACGTAGGAAGGCATGAGTACCACATCGCGTGCAACGAAGGCGCCGCGACGCACCAGTGCATCGGGGACCACACGCACGCCTTCGGCGCGAAAGCGCGCGTCGTCATGTTCGGCGTACTTCAGCGGCACCTTGTCGAAATATCGTGTGGCGCCGCCCTGGATCGTCTGATTGTCGTGGGTACGGAAATATAACAATACGGCTTTCTTGAGCCACTGGTGGACCTGCCACTGGCCATCGATCTTCTCGGCGACGCGCGCGGCCCCCGCATCAAGCGCCGCGATGGCCTCGCTGATCGCCGTTGCAACCGCGGTCGGCACTGCGCCGGGCTTGAACTGCGCGCGCTGCTCCCAGGCCGCTTCGATGGTCTGTTCCAGTGACTGCATACGATCCTCCATGAAGTGAGCTAAGGGGCGGTGCGATGTCCGTGCCGACTGCACCAGTCGGCGATGCGTTCGGCGGCGACTACGCAATCTTCCAGCGGTGCCACGAGCGACAGGCGCAAACGCCCTGAACCGGGGTTGCCATGTTTGGCGTCTCTCGCAAGATAGCTTCCCGGCAGCACCGTGAGATGGCACTCGCTCCACAGGCTGGCAGCGACTTTCGTATCGTCGCCCCGGACCCGCGGCCAAAGATAGAAGGCTGCGGTCGGGCGCTGGACGTCCAGCCAGGGCGAGAGGATCGGTATCACGGCGTCGAACTTGGCACGGTACAGCGCGCGATTGGCCCGCACGTGCGCGTCGTCCTGCCAGGCCACGATGCTCGCCAGCTGTGTGGCATTGGGCACGGCGCAGCCATGGTAGGTCCGGTAGAGCGCAAATTCTCGCAGGATCGCTTCGTCCCCGGCGACGAAGCCCGAACGCAGGCCGGGCACGTTCGAGCGCTTGGAAAGACTGTGAAAAACCACTACCCGGCGAAAGTCATGACGCCCCTGCGCGGCACACACCTGCAGCAGCCCTGGCGGCGGGGCGGCCTCGTCGAGATAGATCTCCGCGTAGCACTCATCAGCGGCGATGATGAAATCATGTTCATCGGCAAGGGCGAGCGCGTGGGCCAGGTAGTCGGCATCCATGACCGCGCCCGTGGGGTTGCCGGGCGAGCACAGGTAGAGCAGCTGCACGTGCTGCCAGGTGTCGGCAGAAACGGCGGCGAGATCCGGCAGGTGAGCGTTATCCTCGCGGCAGTCCAGGTACAGCGGTTTCGCCCCGGCCAGCAGCGCCGCGCCCTCATAGATCTGGTAGAACGGGTTGGGCATTGCCACCAGCGCGTCGGGCTTGCGCTCGACGACCGCCTGGGCAAAGGCAAACAATGCTTCACGGGTGCCATTGACCGGCAACAGCTGCGTGGCGGCGTCCACGGCACCAGCGCCAAGCCCGAAACGCCGTGCCAGCCAGTCAGCAGCCGCCTGGCGCAGCGCTTCGAGTCCGCGCGTGAGCGGATACTGTCCCAGGCCTGAAGCCTGGGCGCAGGCCAGCGCTTCGACGAGGAACGCCGGCGGCGCATGCTGGGGCTCACCGATGGACATCGATATATGTGCAAGCGAAGGGTCGGGCACAGGTGCCGCGGCCTTGAGTGCGTTGAGCCGTTCGAACGGGTAGGGATGCAGGCGCGAGATGTCGGGATTCATGGCAACGTGGCCACGGCGCCGTCAGCAGTGTCCGCCCCTGTACCGGTGTCCTGGACTTTGCTGAGCGCCTCGATCAGTGCGCGTTCAAGCTCTGCTTTCAGCGTCGCGGACAGCGCATGGCCGGCACGGTCCGTGACGTAGAAGACGTCCTCGGCGCGCTCCCCGACCGTGGTGATGCGCGCATTGCGCACATCCACGCGAAAGCGCCTGAAGATCCGTCCCACACGATAAAGCAGACCGGGACGATCGGCTGCCACCAGCTCCAGCACGGTGCGCCCGGCCGCGCGATCTTCGCTGAAGCGGATCTCTACCGGGGTCGTGAAGGCACGGATCTGTCGGCCCGCTCGGCGCGTGACGTGGATCCGCGAGAGATCCTGGGCCTCCAGGCCCCGGCGCAGCCGCGTTGCAATGTCGTGGGTGAAGTCATCGGCCACGGGCGTACCGTCTGCACCCAGCACCGTGTAGGTGTCCAGGCTGTGACCGTCGCCGGTGGGCACGATGCGCGCGCCGACGATATTCAGCGCGAGCTCATCGAGCACCGCCGTGACGCGTGCGAAACTGTCGAGTTCGTAGGGGGAGTAGACCATGATCGCGGTGCCGCCGCTCAGAGGCTGAGCGCGCAACGAGACCAGCGGCTTGTCGCTGGCGGTGTGAGTGCTCAGGACCTGCGTGTGCCAGGCAATCTCGGCAGGCTGGTGGCGCAGGAAGTACTCGCGGGTAAATCGCGTCCACACGGCTGTGACAGTGTCGGCATCGATGCCCGCATCCACGAGCAGCACGCGGGCCTGCTGCTGGGTTTCCTCAACCAGCTGCTCGACATCGATGGGATTTTCCAGGCCGCGTCGCAGCGCGCGCCGGGTCTGCTCATAGAGTTCGTGGAACAGGCTGGCCTTCCAGGAGTTCCACAGTTTCGGGTTGGTCGCGCGCACATCACTGACGGTGAGCACGTAGAGATAATCGAGATGACTTTCATCACCGACCAGGCGGGCAAACTCGGTGATCACCTCGGGTGCGCTGATGTCCTTTTTCTGCGCTGTGAGCGAGAGCACCAGGTGATTGCGCACCAGCCAGGCCACCAGACGCGCATCGTAGAGGCTCAGGCCGTGCTCGAGGCAGAACGCCTCGGCGTCCAGCGCGCCGAGTTCCGAATGGTCCCCGCCGCGGCCCTTCGCGATATCGTGAAACAGGCCGGCGAGATAGGCGATCTCGGGCTTTGGCAGCGACTGCATGATCCGCGAGTGTTCAGGATGAAGGTCATCGAAGCGTGGCAGCGCCAGGCGCCGCAGGTTCTCCACCACGAACAGCGTATGGGCATCGACCGTGTAGACATGAAACAGGTCGAACTGCATGCGCCCGACGATGCGTCCGAAAGCCGGGATATACAGACCGAGTACGCCGTAGAGATTCATCCGCCGAAGTTGCCGGCTCACCCCTTGCGGTGCGCGCAGGATTTCCATGAACAGACGGTGATTACGTGGATTCTGTCGGAACTCCTCATCGATCAGGTTGAGGCTGCGCTTGATCAGGCCGATGGTATGCGCGCTGACACCGCGGATCTCCGGGTTCTGCTCCAGCACCAGGAAGATCTCCATCAGCGCGCAGGGATCGCGGTTGAAGACCTCCTGGTCGCGGATGCCCAGGTAACCATTGCGCACGTGGAAGCGCGGGTTGATGATTTCCGGCTCCGCTTCGGGGTCCAGCAGGATCGCTTCTTCGAACAGCTGCAGCAGCATCTCGTTGATGCGCGAAAGCTCCATCACCGTGCGGTAGTAGCGCTGCATCATCTGCTCGACGGCCAGCGTGTAGCTGGCATCCTCGTAGCCCAGCAGCTTCGCCAGCCGCACCTGGTGGTCGAACAGCAATCGGTCCTCACGCCGCCCGGTCAGCAGATGCAGTCCCCAGCGGATCTTCCACAGGAAGGCCACGCCGCGGCGCACGATGCGCAACTGCCCGCCGGTCAGGAAGCCGGCAGGGACGAGTTCATCGAGTCTTTCAACGCCCAGGTGCCGGCGAGCGATCCAGCCGATCACCTGGATGTCGCGCAGCCCACCAGGCGAGCCCTTGACGTTGGGTTCGAGGTTGTACCCTGTGTCATGGTAGCGCTGGTGGCGGAGCTGCTGTTCCTCGCGCTTGCCGCGGAAAAACTCTGCGCTGTCCCACATCATTGCGGGCGCAATACGCTCGCGCATATCGTCCACCAGCCCGCCCGGCCCGGCTAGCCTGCGTGCCTCCATCAGGGTCGTCACGACGGTCAGGTCGCGCGCCGCCTCGCTGGCGCACTGGGCGACGGTACGTACGCTGTGTCCCACCTCCAGACCGATGTCCCACAGGAAAGCCAGAAAGCGGCTGAGCTCAGTCTCCCGACCGTTGACGCCCTCGTCGGGCAGCAGGACCAGCAGATCGATATCCGAGCCCGGGTGGAGCTCGCCGCGGCCGTAACCGCCGACCGCGACCAGCGCAGCCCCTGCCGCCAGATCCCCGGCCTGCTGTTGCCAGGCCGCCACGAGCAGCGCATCGACAAGCGACGCACGGCCCGCAACCAGCGATTCGATCGGCACCTCGTCGCGAAAAGCCGCCTCCATGCGTGCGCCCTCGGCGGCCAGCGCATCGCGGAAACCTCGCACGGTGGCCTGCGGGTCTTCACCGGCAACAGCCGGCAGCGACAGCTGGATCTGCCAGCCGCCGGGCGTCTTGCCCTCGACCATGGGCGCGTTCACAGGCTATAGCTTACCGCTGGCGCCAAGCGTGAGCACCTCCACGCCCTCGTCGGTGACCAGAACCGTGTGCTCCCACTGCGCCGAGAGTGAATGATCCTTGGTGACCACGGTCCAGCCATCGCGAAGCAGTTTCACATGGCGGCGTCCGGCATTGACCATGGGTTCGATGGTGAACGTCATGCCGGCGTGCAGGGCCAGACCGGTGCCGGGTTGACCGTAGTGGAGCACCTGGGGATCTTCGTGGAATATCCGGCCGATGCCATGGCCGCAGTACTCACGCACCACTGAACAGCGTTCGGCCTCAACGAAACTCTGGATGGCATGCCCGATGTCGCCCAGATGCGCCCCCGGGCGTACCACCGAGATACCCCGGAGCATCGCCTCATGCGCGATCTCGGAGACGCGCCGTCCGACCACCGGGGGCTCGCCCACGTAGAACATCCGGCTGGTGTCGCCGTGGAAGCCATCCTTGATCACCGTGATGTCGATATTGACGATATCGCCATCCTTGAGGCGCCTGTCGCCCGGTATGCCATGGCAGACCACATGATTGACGGAGGTGCAGATGGATTTCGGGAAGCCCCGGTAGTTCAACGGTGCCGGCACCGCCTCCTGGGTGTTGACGATGTATTCGTGGCAGATGGCATCCAGTTCGGCGGTAGTCACCCCGGGGTGAACGTGATTCCCAACCATGTCCAGCACCTGGGCGGCCAGTGACCCGGCCACCCGCATCGCTGCCTGTTCCTCGGCTGTCTTGACATGGATGCTGGCCTGCATGGGGATGCCCTGCCGATCAATTGCTTGTTGCGGCAAACCGGCTATGGTATAAAGCGCGCGCCAGCAAGGCAAACCACTATCCCACACACGGGCCGTCACATGTTGCCGGGTGCCCGGGGCGTTCGCGTCCTGAGGTTGCAGCATGGGGCTCGTGGAGGCTTAACCCCAGGAGTAACACCATGACTGACGTATCGATGCGCCAGATGCTCGAGGCGGGCGTGCACTTCGGGCACCAGACCCGTTACTGGAACCCGAAGATGTCACCCTTCATCTTCGGTGAGCGCAACAAGATCCACATCATCAACCTCGAGAGGAGCCTGCCGCTCTATCGCGAGGCGATGTCCGTGGTTAAGAAGATCGCCTCGGACGGCGGCACGCTGATGTTCGTCGGCACCAAGCGCTCGGCCCGCGAGGCCATTCGCGCTGAAGCCGAGCGTTGCGGCATGCCCTTTGTCAGCTATCGCTGGCTCGGCGGCATGCTGACCAACTTCAAGACCATCCGCCAGTCCATCCGCCGCCTGCAGGAACTTACGGAGATGCAGGAGAACGGCACTTTCGAGCAGCTCACCAAGAAAGAAGTGCTGATGCGCCGTCGCGAGATGGACAAGCTCGAGCGCAGCCTCGGCGGTATCAAGGACATGGCCGCGTTGCCCGACGCGCTGTTCGTGATCGACGTGGGCCACGAAGAAATCGCGCTGCGCGAAGCGGCCAAGCTCGGCATCCCCGTCATTGCCGTGGTGGACACCAACTGCTCGCCTGAGGGCGTGGACTACCCGATTCCAGGCAACGACGATGCCATGCGGGCGATTCAGCTTTACACCCGTGGCGTGTCCGACGCCGTGCTGGACGGTCGAGCCTCGGTGCCCGAGGTGGCGTCGAGCAACGACGAATTCGTCGAGCTCGATGAGCAGGGCAAGCCGCGCGCCGACAATGGCCGTGGCAGGCGGCGCAAGACCACCGCGCGCAAGGCTGAGGCTCC
>JBGTIC010000080.1:0-4871 GCA_041745895.1 Gammaproteobacteria bacterium | reverse complement strand
CCAGCGGCACGGCGTCGCTTGCCAGCACGTGATCGAGCGTGAGTGCCGTGGGCACCCCCCGGCGGCGCGCTCGGGTCCACGCGCGCAAGCGCTCATGGCCTTCAAAGAACGTCACGGAGCGGCCAACACCGTAGGCCGCCGCCGTCACCGCGAGCGCATCGAGATGTCCGCGCTCGATGGCGCGGCGGACACGCACGAAATCGATCTGTCGCTCGAGCAGTTCGCGAAGCGGCGTGTAGTCGAGCAGCGACCTGGGATTGCGCGTGCCAAGTCCGCCGGTGATCAATGCCGCCAGCCAGTGCACGCTCGAGCGCAGCATGGTCAAGGCGTCGGTACGGTACACCTGGTCGGCGCGAAAATTGCTCCATACCCGCGCAAGCTCGCCCGCGGCGTAGCTGAAGCGTCGCGCCCGTGCGGCCAGCACCGCCGCATTGATCGCACCCGCCGACGTCCCGGAAATCACGTGAAAAGGATTCGGCGCACCGCGTGGCAGCAGTTCGGCAACCGCCTGCAACGCGCCCACCTGGTAGGCGCCCCGAGCACCGCCACCCGGCAGAATCAGTCCGCGCTTGATACCGTCCGATGCCATGCCGCTCCCCTGGCCTAGTCGACGCCGGCGCTCAGCGTCGCGACCGGCACTGCGCGTTTCAGGCCTCGGATGCCCTCGTCGAGGCCCCGCAGTGTCAGCCCGTACATGCGCTCGCCCATCAGCTCGCGTGTGATCTGCACCGAGGGTGTGTAGCTCCAGCGCTGTTCGGGTTCGGGATTCAGCCACACGGCGTGCGGATAGTGCCGCAGCAGGCGATTGAGCCAGACCTGGCCGGGTTCGTCGTTCCAGTGCTCCACGCTGCCACCCGGATAGGTGATTTCGTAGGGACTCATGGTGGCATCGCCGACCAGGATGACCCGATAGTCGGGGCCGTACTTGCGCATGATCTCGCCCAGCGGAATCCGCTCGGCGTGTCGGCGGCGGTTGTCCTTCCACACACTTTCGTAGATGAAGTTGTGAAAATAGAAATACCGAAGATGCTTGAACTCCGCACGTGCCGCCGAGAACATCTCCTCGCACACGCGGATATGGTCGTCCATCGAGCCGCCGATATCAAAAAACAGCAGCACCTTGACGGCATTGTGCCGCTCGGGCTGCATGCGGATATCGAGCAGCCCTGCGTTTCTGGCCGTGGAGTCTATCGTTGCGGGCAGGTCCAGCTGGTCGGCCGCCCCTTCGCGGGCAAAGCGGCGCAGCTTGCGCAGCGCCAGCTTTATGTTGCGCGTGCCAATCTGCACCGAATCATCGAGGTTGCGGTATTCGCGTTTCTCCCAGACCTTCACCGCGCGGCGATTGCCGCCCTTGCCGCCGATGCGCACACCTTCGGGATTGAAACCCGAGTGACCGAACGGGGAGGTACCGCCGGTGCCGATCCACTTGCTGCCTCCGTGATGTTCGCCATCCTGCTCTCGCAGGCGCTCCTTGAGTGCGTCCATCAGCGCATCGAAGCCGCCAAGCGCGTCGATCCTTGCACGCTCCTCATCGGAGAGCAGCAGCTGGGCCTGACGCTTCAGCCATTCCTCGGGGACCTGTGCGGAGAATGCCTGAAAGAGTTGTTCGATACCCTTGAAGTGGGCCGCGAACACCTGGTCGAAGCGATCGAACAGCGCTTCATCCTTGATCAGCGACGCCCGCGCCAGGAAATAGAATTCATCGACCGAAACCGAGGCCACCTGCAGGCGCAGCGCCTCGAGCAGGGTCAGGTACTCCGTGATCGAGACCTTCAGGCCAGCCTTGCGCAGCAGAAAGAAGAACTCAGCGAGCATTTCGCCGGTGCATGAACACGAGCTGCTCGAACAGGTGCACGTCCTGCTCGTTTTTCAACAGCGCGCCATAGAGCGGCGGGATCGCATTCTTGTCGGAGGCGCGCAGGACCTCGGGCGAGATGTCTTCGGCCAGCAGCAGCTTGATCCAGTCGAGCAGCTCCGAGGTCGAGGGCTTTTTCTTCAAACCCGGCACTTCACGAATGTCATAGAAAGCCTTCAGCGCCTCGCTCAGGAGTGTCTGCTTGAGTCCCGGATAGTGCACATCGACAATGCTTCGCATGGTGTCGGCATCGGGAAAGCGGATGTAGTGGAAGAAGCAGCGACGCAGGAAGGCATCGGGCAGCTCCTTCTCATTGTTGCTGGTGATGATGATGATCGGCCGATGCCGCGCGCGCACCGTCTCGCCGGTCTCGTAGACGGAGAACTCCATGCGATCGAGTTCGCGCAGCAGGTCGTTCGGAAATTCGATGTCCGCTTTGTCGATTTCGTCGATGAGCAGCACGGGCTGGGTCGGTGAATCGAAGGCTTCCCACAGGCTGCCGCGGCGGATGTAGTTGGCGATATCCTTGACGCGGTCATCCCCGAGCTGGGAGTCGCGCAGGCGTGCGACGGCATCGTACTCATAGAGGCCCTGCTGGGCCTTGGTGGTGGACTTGATATGCCACTCCAGCAGCGGGCGTTCCAAAGCTTTTGCGACCTCTTCGGCCAGCTGTGTTTTGCCCGTACCGGGTTCGCCCTTGATGAGCACCGGGCGGCCCAGCGTGATGCCGGCGTTTACCGCCATCATCAGGTCTTCGGTGGCGACATAGCGTTCGGTGCCCTCGAATCGTGCTGTACTCATCGTGATGTCCTGCTCCTGGTACGCGTCTTCTGACCTTTTGCCGCTGTGACTTCCACGATTTTCATCGCGTTGGTATGGCCGGAAACACCGCGCATGTCGCCCTTGGTGAAAATGACGCTATCGCCCACGGCCACCAGGCCGCGGCGGAGCAGCTCGTCGAAGACCTTGCGATAGACGACCTGTGAGTCACTGTGCGTGACATCGAAATGCACCGGATAGACGCCACGATACAGGGTCACGCGTCGGGCCGTGGTCGCGTGCGGCGTGAATGCATAGATAGGAATGTCGCTGCGGATACGCGACATCCAGCGTGTCGTGGCACCCGATTCGGTCAGCGCGATGATGGCGCGCACGCGCAGGTGGTTGGCGGTATACATCACCGCCATCGCGATCGCCTCATCCACCCGCTCGAAGCGATCCTGCATCCGGTGATTGGTGCGCCCGCGTTCAGTGAGATGCTTTTCGGCTGCGACACAGACTTCGGCC
Source organism: Gammaproteobacteria bacterium (assembly GCA_041745895.1). Lineage (GTDB taxonomy): Bacteria > Pseudomonadota > Gammaproteobacteria > Steroidobacterales > PWYM01 > PWYM01. Next base: position 1,729 of record JBGTIC010000080.1, on the reverse strand, counting down.
ATGGCCTTGATGGACTGCACCGGGTAACGGCCCACTGCCGTTTCGGCGGAGAGCATCACAGCGTCGGTGCCGTCCATGACGGCATTGGCGACGTCCGAGACTTCCGCGCGGGTGGGAATCGCATTGGCGATCATCGACTCCATCATCTGCGTGGCAGTGATGACGATGCGGTTGCAGTCGCGAGTGCGGCGGATCATGCGCTTCTGGATGCCGGGCAGTTCGGCATAGCCCATCTCCACGCCGAGGTCCCCGCGCGCCACCATGATCACGTCGCTGACGGCGATCAGGCTGTCGAGATTGCGCACCGCCTCGGTACGCTCGATCTTGGCGACCACGCGTGCCTGGGAGCCTGCCTCGCGAAGCAGCGTGCGCGCGTTTTCCAGATCGGCGGCATCGCGTACGAAAGACACGGCCACGAAATCGACTTCCAGTTCTGCGGCCGTGCGGATGTCGGCAAGATCCTTGTCGGTCAGCGCAGAGGCTGAAAGTCCCCCGCCCAGCCGATTCAGCCCCTTGTGGTCCTTGAGTACGCCGCCGGTGCGTACCTGGGTCTCCACCCTGGCACCCACGATGGCGGTGACTTCGAGCACGATCTGGCCGTCATCGAGCAGCAGTATGTCGCCCGGGGACAGGTCTTTGGCCAGGCCCGCATAGGCCACGCCCACCACCTCCTCGGACCCGGCGGTAGAGTCCAGCGCAGGATCGAGCGCAAACCCCGCACCCTCGGCCAGCGTGACCGCGCCATGCGCGAAGCGCTGGATGCGCAGCTTGGGTCCCTGCAGATCACCCAGGATGCCGACATGGCAATCACACTCTGCGGCCGCCGCGCGCACCGCTTCCACGCGCCGGGCGAAGTCCCCCGGCTGGCCATGCGAGAAATTCACCCGCGCGACGTCCATTCCGGCCCGCACCATGGCGCGCAGCACGGCCGGATCGTCGCTCGCGGGGCCCAGGGTCGCGACGATCTTGGTGCGACGGCGGTGGGCGGAGGGCGTCGGATCAGTGTGATTCATTGCGGATGTCGACAGGGTGTTGCGTGCCAGTCTCGCCCCTGGCCGCAAGTACGGCCACAGCGGGCAGCGTCTTGCCCTCGAGAAACTCGAGAAACGCGCCGCCGCCGGTGGAGATGTAGGAGACACGCTCGCTGATGCCGAACTGCTCGACAGCTGCCAGCGTATCGCCGCCACCAGCAATGGAGAACCCGCTGCTTTCGGCAACGGCCTCGGCGATCGCGCGGGTACCCCCGGCGAAGGCGGGAAATTCGAAGACACCGACCGGGCCGTTCCAGACGATGGTGCCGGCCGAGCGCAACAACGCACCATAGGTGTCTGCCGTTTTCGGGCCCACATCCAGGATCATCTCCTCGGCGCCCACCGCCTCGATGCCGCGAACACGGGCCTTCGTATCGGCGCTGAACGCCCGTCCCACGACCACATCCACGGGCAGCGGAATCTGCGCCGGGCCAAAGCCGCCGTCGAGCAGCGTGCGCGCAAAGTCGAGCATGTCCGGCTCGTGCAGCGACTTGCCTACCGGCAGTCCGCGGGCGGCCAGCAGTGTATTGGCGATGCCGCCACCGACGATCAGCTGATCGACCATGCCGGCCAGGGTCTGCAGTACCTCTAGCTTGCCCGAGACCTTGGCCCCGCCGATGATGGCCACGAAGGGTCTCGCCGGCGCATGCAACGCGCGGCCCAGCGCATCGAGCTCTGCCGCCAGCAGCGGCCCGGCG
>JBGTIC010000079.1:0-6437 GCA_041745895.1 Gammaproteobacteria bacterium | reverse complement strand
GCCCCACGCATCCGACCGGCGAGCGCCCACTGCTCGGCGAAAAGCAGCTTCAGCCAGGACTGCTCGCGCGCCGGCGCACGCCCCCAGAAGACCGCGACAGGCACCAGCGTGATAGCGACGTCGTCGTGGGCCAGCACGGTTTCGACCAGACGCTGCAGCCGCCCCGACGGACTGGGATCCGGACGGCGAATGAACACGCCCCGCAGACGTCGTACGCCAAACACTGCACGCCTGCCGACCAGATTCGAACCGATCAGCCGCGGCAACTGGTGACGACGGCAGGCGGCATCGAGCACGAGCGCGTCGAGCAGCAGATCGTTCTCGAGCACGTAACACACGCCGGAGTCAGGGATTCGCAGCCGCTGTGGGTCGGCAGGTGCCACATTGAAGCGCACCCAGAGGTTGACCAGACCGCGGATTGCGGCCAGTCCGAGATCGGCAATCCAGTTGAACCAACGCAAGGCATCCCCTCCCCGCACGCCGCAGAGGCGGTGCGCAGTGTCGATGGTACCAACATGGCGGCCCACAGCTGTGGCTTTGCCCGGACGCCTGCAACAGGTATCGTGGCCGAATGATCGCCCCAATGCTGCCTGCACCCGAAAAATGCGCCCTGTTTCTGGATGTCGACGGTACGCTGCTGGAACTGGCCGACAGCCCTGATGGCGTGGTGGTGAGCGAGGCGACCCGCAGCCTGCTGCGTGCGCTGGACGCGCGGCTGGACGGCGCTGTGGCGCTGATCAGCGGTCGCTCGCTTGACAGCCTGGATGCACTGTTCGCGCCGTTGCGATTACCTGCCGCCGGCGTGCATGGCCTCCAGCGTCGGGACCGCAATGGCCAGCGCAGTCAGCGGGAGCTTCCGCAGCGGTGGCATGCTGTGCTCGCGCCGCAGCTGTTGCGCTACGTCGCGTCGCATCCGGGACTGGAACTCGAGGACAAGGGTCACGCGCTCGCGCTGCATTATCGGCGCGCACCAGATATGCAGGCCTCGGCCGAAGCGCTGGCTCGGGACCTGATGGCTTCGATCACCGAGCCCACGCGCCTGTTGCGCGGCAAGAAGGTGCTTGAGTTCATGCCGATGGGCAGCGACAAAGGCGAGGCGATCCACGAGTTCATGTCAGAAGCACCATATCAAGGGCGCCTGCCCGTGTTCATTGGTGATGACGTCACCGACGAGGCTGGATTTGCTGCGGTGAACGCGATGCAAGGTCGATCGATACGCGTCGGCGATGGCGCAGCGACAGCCGCGTGTCATCGCGTGGACAGCGTCGCCGAGGTGCACACCCGCCTGCAGCAGTGGCTGGACTGACACTCAGGACGCAGCAGGGAGGCCGCCATGCCCAATCTCGATCTTGCCGTCGTCGGCAACTGCCAGATCGCCGCACTGCTGGATGCGCGCGCCCGGATCGTCTGGGGCTGCCTGCCACGCATGGACAGCGACCCGTCCTTCTGCTCGCTGCTCAGGGAAACCGACGATCCGGCTAGCGGCTTCTACGACGTGCAGCTTCGCGACCTGATGCGCAGCGAGCAGCGCTATGCCGACAATACCGCCATCGTCATCACGACACTGCACGATGCCCACGGCGCGAGCGTGCGCATTACCGACTTCGCGCCGCGCTACTATCAGTACGGTCGCAGCTTCCGGCCGGTCATGCTGGTGCGCATCATCGAGCCGCTGGCGGGCACACCGCGCGTGCGGATCCGTCTGCGCCCGGGCAAGGACTGGGGTGCAGACCGGCCGGCCACGACCTTCGGCAGCAACCACGTGCGTTTCGTGGCCTCCGGGTTCACGTTGCGCGTCACGACCGACGCGCCGATCAGCTCCATCCTCGAGGAAAGCGAACTGGTGCTCGACCAGCCGATGCACCTGCTGCTCGGCCCCGATGAAACGCTCGCCGAAAGCCCGGGCAGAAGCGCCCGGCACATGCTCGATGAGACGCAGCGCTACTGGGAGGCCTGGGTGCGCTCCCTGGCCATTCCGTTCGAGTGGCAGGACGCGGTCATCCGTGCGGCGATCACGCTGAAGCTGTGTGCCTATGAAGATACCGGCGCGGTGCTCGCGGCGCTGACGACTTCCATCCCGGAGGCGGCCAACAGCGGCCGGAACTGGGACTACCGTTACTGCTGGCTGCGTGACAGCTATTTTGTCGTGCAGGCCCTCAACCGGCTGGGCGCCACAAAGACCATGCAGGCCTACCTGCGCTACATCATCAACGTCGCCTCGGGCATGGACGACACGCTGGGCCTGCAGCCGCTCTATGGCATCAGTGGGCGCAGCCGGCTCACCGAGCGGCAGGTCACCAGCCTGCCCGGCTATCGCGGCATGGGACCGGTGCGGGTCGGCAACCAGGCCTGGGAACAGGTGCAGAACGACGTTTACGGCGCGGTCGTGCTGTCCTCGGCCCAGTTCTTTTTCGACCGCAGGTTGCCATCGAGCGGGCGCGACGCGACTTTCGAACTGCTCGAGCGCCTGGGCGAGCAGGCGGCCCGGCGCTTCGATCAGCCCGATGCAGGCCTGTGGGAATACCGCGGCCGCCAGCGCGTGCATACCTTCTCTGCGGTCATGTGCTGGGCAGCCTGCGACCGACTGGCGCGGATCGCAGACCAGCTCGAACACCCGGAGGTCGCGGCCAACTGGCGGCAGCGAGCCGATCACATGCACGCGCAGATCTGCGCGCAGGCCTGGGATGCTGCACAGAACAGCTTTACCGAGAGTTTCGGACGCCCGGAGATGGATGCAAGCCTGCTGACCCTGCATGAGCTGGGGTTCGTTCGCGCCAGCGATCCGCGGTTCATCGGCACGCTTGCGGCGATCGAAAAACAGCTACGCCGTGGCGCATTCGTGTTCCGCTACGGCGCTGCAGATGATTTCGGCATGCCCGAGAACGCATTCAACATCTGCACGTTCTGGTACATCAACGCGCTGGCCGCCGTGGGTCGTCAGGACGAGGCGCGCGAGCTGTTCGAGAACATGCTCGCCCATCGCAACCCGCTAGGCCTGCTCTCCGAGGACATCGATCCTGCCAGCGGCGAGCTGTGGGGCAATCTCCCGCAGACCTACAGCATGGTCGGCATCATCAATGCGGCGATGCGACTGAGCAAGCCCTGGGAGGATGCATTCTGATGTCAGGCAGACTCATCGCTGTGTCGAACCGGGTAGCGATACCGCTCGGCGGCCAGGCATCGGGCGGTCTGGCTGTCGGCGTGCTCGCGGCACTCAAGGAACATGGGGGCATCTGGTTCGGCTGGGACGGCAAGACCACCGACAGTGAACCCCATGACGCGCGCCTGCAGCATGAGGGCAACATCAGCTACGCGACGATCAACCTGAATCGCACCGAGTTCGAGGCCTACTACAATGGTTTCAGCAACGAAACCCTCTGGCCACTGTTCCATTTTCTGCTGGGATTCTTCAAATATGACCGCCACAACTTCGAGTCCTATCTGCGTGTCAATGCGCTGTTCGCCCGCAAGCTGAAGCCCCTGCTCGAACCCACGGATATCATCTGGATACACGACTATCACCTGATACCGCTTGCGGCTGAACTCAGACGTGCGGGGGTCACTCAGCCGATCGGCTTTTTTCTTCATGTGCCGTTCCCGGGGTATGACGTGCTTCGTGCGCTGCCGGTGCATGAACACCTGTTGCGCTGCCTGTGTGCCTACGACGTGGTGGGCTTTCACACCCAGCGCGATCTGCGCTCCTTTCAGGAGTGCATCGCGCAGCCCCAGATTGGCGGCCACATCCTCAGTGACGGCAGACTGCGGGCCGGCGGACGCGTATTCCGCGCTGATGTGATTCCGATCGGCATCGAAGTCGAGGGCTGTGCCGAACTGGCGCGAGCGCACGTCGATGATCCTGACGTGCTGCGCCTTCGTGAAAGCCTGGTGGGCCGCAGAATGATCATCGGGGTTGACCGGCTGGACTACAGCAAGGGGCTCCCCGAGCGGTTCCACGCCTATGAGCGACTGCTCCAGCACTATCCGGACAACCGCGGCAAGGTGGTCTATCTGCAGATCGCGCCCCCCACGCGCACGGGCATTCGCACCTACAGCGAGATTCGCGAGGAACTCGAAGGCATCGCCGGGCGCATCAACGGCCGCTATGCCCAGATAGACTGGATGCCGGTCCGCTATCTCAATCGCGGCTATGATCGGGCGATACTGATGGCGCTGTATCGCGAAGCACGCGTGGGACTGATCACTCCCGTACGGGATGGCATGAACCTCGTGGCCAAGGAGTATGTGGCAGCCCAGGATCCGGAGGATCCTGGCGTGCTGGTGCTCTCGACGCTGGCAGGGGCCGCCTTCGAACTCGAGCAGGCTGTGCTGATCAACCCCTACGATACCGACGGCGTGGCAGCAGGCATCCAGACCGCCCTGGAAATGTCGCTGGGTGAGCGTCGCGAGCGCCACCTCACGATGCTCGATACGCTGCGGCGCAACGACATCAATGCCTGGCGCACCCGCTTCATCGAAGCGCTGCGTCACGACGCCGGGCAGTCAGCCGCATGATCGACTTGATCGCAGACATCGGCGGCACGAATACCCGCTGTGCGCTGGTCGAGGACACGCGCATCACCGCCGTGCGCGAGCTGCGCAACGAGCGCTTCTCAAGTCTCACAGAGGCGCTGCTGCATTACCTCGCAGCGGTGGGCCGTCCCGCCCGTCTGCGTCACGCCGCGCTTTGTGTCGCCGCCCCCGTGCTCACCGACCAGGTCCGTATGGTCAATATCGACTGGACGTTTTCACGCGTGACGCTTGCGCGCACGCTGGGCGTGAGTCGCCTGCACGTGGTCAACGATTTCACTGCGCTTTCCTGGGCCCTGCTGCGCTACCGGCCCTCGGATCTGGTGTCTCTGGGCGCAGGTCTGGCTGAGCCACGCGGCACACGGATCATTCTCGGACCAGGCACCGGACTTGGCACCGGTATGCTGGTGCCCTGCGAGAACGGCTGGAGCGCCGTGGCCGGCGAGGGCGGGCATGTCACGCTGGCCGCAGCAAACGAGCGTGAGGCCAGCGTGATTGCCGCTGCACGCCGCAGGTTCGGCCATGTCTCCGCCGAGCGTCTTGTGTCCGGTCCGGGACTGGCGGTGCTGTACGCACTGCTTGGGGAAGTCGACGGTGTCGCGGTGGCCGCGCGCGGGCCCGCGGAGATTACCACCCTGGCGCAGCAGGGCGAGCCCCATGCGCTGGCCACGCTGGAGATGTTCTTTGAACTGCTCGGGACCTTTGCGGGCAACCTCGCACTGTCGGCCGGCGCGCGGGGCGGCGTCTATCTCGCCGGTGGCATCCTGCCGCAGATGCTCGATGAGCTGCTCGCCTCGGGGTTTCGCGAGCGGTTCATGGACAAGGGTCGCTACCGGGACTATCTGCAGGGCATCGCATTATACGTGGTCACGCATGAGCAGCCGGCCTTCCCGGGTCTGGTGCAGCTGCTGTCGAGTCACTCAACGAACAGCTGATCGACCGATCCCCGCGCGTGTCGGTCAGCTCATCTGGCCGCGCACCAGCAGATGGCGGTCACTGATCTTGCCCACTGCGAGCGCCTCCTCCAGACCGGCTGCGGCCAGGTGCGTAGTGACCTCTGCCGGAGTGAATGCAGCGAGCAGCGAATTGTAGAAATCCGTCTTGAGTACCTGTGGCTCATCCGCCGAATAGCGCTCGACGATGTCACGCGCGCCGAGTGCCGAGGCCGGCCGGAACAGGTCCATCACCAGCACGCGTGTCCCCGAGTGACTGAAGCGGCGGACCGTATCCCACAGCACCGCCGGGTCATGCAGATGATGGAGCAGACTGTTGCTGATGATCAGGTCATAGTGGGTGGCCGGCAGCATGCGCACCGGCAGGCGCTCGTGCAACAGGCGGATCCGGCCCGCCAGGGCCGGCTCACGGTTCAGGCTTTCCCGCGCACAATCAAGCATGGCTTGCGATCCATCCAGCGCATGGATATCCAGCGCGGGATGTCGACGCGCCAGACGGATACAGATCTCCGCGGGGCCGCAGCCCAGATCGAGCACACGCCCGGCCAGCGCGGTCCCGCCATAAAGGGCTTCGAGCTGCTCGACGAAACCTGCGTTGGCGGCCTCAAAATCTGCCGCGGCATACGCTTGGGCCTGTTCCCGATCCTCCATCAGTTCGGGCTCGGGGATGCGTTGCATCGGGTGCACCTCCAGGGGCAGGGGTCAGCCGCTGATGGAACCAAGAAACAATGCGAACAACTCTACGATCTCGTCGAGTCGGCGGGTGAGACGGTGATCGTCCGGCAGCAGATGCAGCGTGCATCGCGCCTCGCGCGCGAAGCGCACAGCGTTGCCCACGGGAACTATCTCATCGTCCCAGCCGTGGACGATGACCGTCGACACCGATGGCGGCGGCGGCGTGGCCGATTCGTAGCCGGGCATGAACACGGCCGGCGCCAGCAGAAACAGCGCGCGCGC